>DOMU01000229.1 GCA_003509305.1 Desulfobulbaceae bacterium
GAAAAGGCCAGTCTCAGAGGGGAGACTGGCCTTTTCAGGAGAAAGGAGAGAAGAGATACCTTCTTTTAAGCAAACTCCGTGCCAGATCATGGGAAAATATTATTTCTTCGATTTAACGGTGATTCCAGGAAAGAGCCGTCGCCGCTGCCAGTCAGAGAAACGAAAATTATCCAAGAATTTGTACCGTTACGCCAAATCGTCTGTACAAATAACTATACACCGCCAGCGATAAATCTTTCCTTCTGCAATCACCGGCCCTAGTGTATATTATAAGGTTTCACACGGCAAAATAACGCCATTTACACCTCTCGTCACTTCAACACAGTAATGACCAACAAAGAAATCCTGAGCCGCCTGCTGGCGCTCACCCATCCCTATCGCCTGCAGCTGGTGCTGGCCTGCTTGGCGATGGTTTTCGGCGCGGCCATGACCAGCCTCTTGGCCTATCTGGTCAAGCCGGTGCTCGACCAGATTTTCATCGCCAAAAACGCCTTTTATCTGAATTGGCTGCCCCTGGTGGTGATCGCGGTTTTCCTGCTCAATTCGATTTTCTACTATCTGCACTCCTATCTGCTGGAATTCGTCGGCCAATCGGTGGTACGCGACCTGCGGGTGCGGCTCTTTGAACATGTGCAGGCGCATTCGCTGGCTTTTTTCCATACCTACCCAACGGGAACGCTGATTTCCCGCGTCATTTCCGACATCGCCCTGGTGCAGCAGACCGTCTCGTCGGCTTTGGTGACGATTCTGCGCGATTTTTTCCAGATTGTATTTTCGTTGGCTCTGGTCTGCTACCTCAACTGGAAACTGGCGCTGATTTCTCTGCTTGTGATACCGGTCGCCGCCTGGCCGATCATCAAATTCAGCGGCATTTTCCGCCGCCTCAGCGCCCGCACCCAGGAAGAAACGGCGGGGGTTTCAAACCGGCTGTTCGAGACCATCACCGGCAACCGCATCGTCAAGGCCTTTGGCCGCGAAGGGCACGAAAATGGCCGTTTCCGCAACCAGATCGCCGGACTTTTCCGCGTGGTGCTGAAGGACGCCCAGTTCCGTTCGCTGCAACATCCACTGACGGAATTCATTGGCGGCATCGCCATCGCCTCCTTCATCTGGATCGGCGGCTGGGAGGTCCTGCGCGGCGGCATGACGGCGGGCGACTTCTTCGCCTTTCTCACCGCTTTGATCTCGGCCTATGGACCGGTGAAAGATGTCAGCGCCCTGAACTCGACGGTGCAGAAAGGCCTCGCCGCCGCCATCCGCGCCTACGACATCCTCGATCTGCCTCCCGATATTACCGATCACCCAAAGGCGGTGGAATTGCCGCCGTTCAAAGGTGAAATTCGCTTTGACCATCTGTCGTTCGCCTACGATGGTCAGGAGGTGCTGCACGACATCAATCTGCGGGTGCCGGCTGGGCAAACGCTGGCTATTGTCGGCGCCAGCGGCGGCGGCAAGACGACGCTCACCAACCTGATTCCTCGTTTCATCGAGGCGGCCAGTGGCACAGTGATCATTGACGGTCACGACGTGCGCGAGGTGACACTGGCCAGCCTGCGCCGCCAAGTGGCCATCGTCACCCAGCAGACCATTCTGTTCAACGAAACGGCGCGTTATAATATTTTATATGGCAACATGGAGGCGAGCGAGGCGACAATGCTCCAGGCGGCGGAGGCCGCCTATGCTCTTGATTTCATCCAGGCCCTGCCGGAGGGTTTCGATACCGTCATCGGCGAGGGCGGCTCCCGGCTGTCCGGCGGCGAACGGCAGCGGCTGTGCATCGCCAGGGCGATTTTGAAAGACGCGCCAATCCTCATTCTCGACGAGGCGACCTCGGCGCTTGACGTTGAAGCCGAGCGGGAAGTGCAAAAAGCTCTGGAAAACCTCATGCGCGGCCGCACCACCTTTGTCATTGCCCACCGGCTTTCGACGATCAAAAACGCCGACCGCATCATCGTTGTTAAAGAGGGACGCATTGTCGAAGAGGGCACACACGACGGTCTTCTGACCCTGGGCGGCGAATATGCCAATCTGTACCGGATGCAGTTTTCCTGACTTTATGGCTACTCTTTCTAATCCGGCCGCCACATCCGCGTTTGGTCGGTTTCGCGCCTTTTTCCGGCGGCTCGGCGAAATAAGCCTGATTATCGCCTGTTTTTCCATGCCGTGGTCGGTGGCGCTGATGAATGTCGCCACACTTCTCATGGCCTTGTGCTGGATTCTTTCCGGCAAGTGCCTGGAATTGCCCAGAATCCTCCGTCAATCACCGACTGCCGCCTTGGCGCTCGCCCTCTTCCTGCTTCTCGCGGCCAGCCTTGTCTATACGACGGCGCCCCTTGCCTACGGTCTTGATATAGCCAGCAAATACCGTAAGCTACTGTACCTGCCGGTGGTGTTATCCTTTATCGTCAGCGCGCCCGCCGTGCGCCGCCAGGCCATTGACGCCTTTCTCTGGGGCTGCGGCCTGTTGCTCTTCGTATCGTATTTCAAGCTGCTCGCGGTCGAGTCGCTCAAATTTTTGTTTGGCGCCGCCGTCATCGACTGGAACACGGTTTCCCTCATCTATCCGATGATCATCAACCGGCACGGATTTTCCCTCGTTTTTCACATCACCCACGGTTTTTTCATGGCCATGTTCATCTTTTTTCTCGTCGAACGGGCCATCGACGCCAAAAATGGACAGCGGCGCTGGATGCTTTTTCTGGTCGCGGCGCTGGCCACCTTCAACCTTTTTTATATCACGCCGGGCCGCACCGGCTGGGGACTGTTCCTGGCGCTTCTGGCCTTTATCTGTATTCGCCGCTGTTCCTGGCGCTGGCTGGGCGTGGGCATTCTCGTGAGCGCCGCCACCGTCGCCATTGTTTGGCAGTCATCACCCATGGTTGCCCAGCGTTGCCGGGAATTTGTCAGCGAGACCAAACACTACCAGCCAGGGATGGAGCGCAGCTCAATGGGAATGCGCTACGACTGGTGGCATAACTCTTTCAATCTATTCCGTCAGGNNCGTGGTTCGGTAACGGCGTTGGCTCCTTTCCCGGCGAACAGAAAAAACTGGTGGCCAGCCTGAAACAGGCTACCCAGCCCAGCGACAATCCGCATAACGAATATTTGCTTTTAGCCGAACAAACCGGCGCTTTCGGCCTGTTGCTGTTTGTCGCCCTGCTGGTCATGCCCGGTGCCGAAGCGAAAAAACGCGGCCTGCCAGCCGATGAACGCCGCCTGATCGAAGGGACGGCGCTGGCCATGGCCCTGGGTTGTCTCGTCAATTCGTTACTTTTCGATTCCCAGCAGGGGCATTTTTTCATTTTGATGACCTCGTTGCTTTTGGCCACGGACAAAAAAAGAATTCAAGATTGACATGGATTGCTCCTTTTTTACATAATGCTCCCACTGACCTTCTGTTTTGACCACAGTCTCGCGCAGTCTCCTCATATTGATGGTCTGTCATGAAAAAATTCCTTGTGCCCGCTATCGTCTTTGTCACCGCCGCCCTGTTTCTCGGCGGTTGCCATCAGCCGGTAATCCAGGCCGACAATGGCCTGTCCGCGCCCAAAAGCCAGCAACGCCGCGCCCCGCGTCCGGCGACGCGGAACTATCCGGACGACAACCGGACTGTCTATGACGGCTCTCTAGGCGCCGCCGATTCTCCCGACGGCGAACAATATTCTTCATCAGAGAGCCAGGATTATATCGATATGCCGGAAGACAAGCCACTCCGCACCATGGCGGTGAGGCAGGAAGAGGTGCTGCCGTCGATGACCTTTGTCAACGCCCGGCTGGCCGAGTACGGCAAAAAACTCGACCGCTGGCGTGAGCTTGACCGTCAGTCATCGGCCACCGCCGTCAGCCCGGAGGAATCGGCGGAACTGATTACCTGCTTCCAAAAGTTGCAGCAGGTAATGAGCGACTATTCGACGCTGCGCGCCAACATGTTCGACAGCATGAACGCGGCGACAAAAACCGTTTCCATCGAGACCGCCCGCGATCTGTATAAACGCGATATTGACTTTCTTGAGAGCCGCTGCGGCCTGATGCTGATGGCGGATCCACCGGCGCCACAAATCGCCGATGGCCCCTTGCAGGCCACCGAGGATACGCTGCTGCGCAATANNGAAACCGTGCTCCAGCTCTGGCAGGCGCTGCCAGCGGATCAGGGCGTGCGCCTGCGGGTATCGGCGCAGCACGCCGCCGCTCAGTCCATGCTGCGTCAGGGCGATGAAAAAGGGGCGGTGGCCATCTATAAAAATCTTTTGCAACGCCTGGACGACGAAGACAGTCCGGATATACTCGAGCTGCGGCGGAATCTGGCCGATATTTCCTTTGCCACCGGCGACACCACTCTGGCCCTGCGCCAGTACCGGCTGATCGACAGCGATTACCGCGAATCCGACGCGATCCAGAACTGGGCGCTCAAACAGGCGACCTTAATCAGCTCGAGCCAACGCGAGCAGCAGCGGGAATATGCCGATCTTATGCGGCGCTGGCTGCTCTATCAGCCTGAGCGCGACGGCTTCACGGTCAGAACCCTGGCCGATAATTTCCTGCGACAGTACCCGAATTCAGCGGTCAAGGATAACGTCCTCTACATCCGCGAAGATACCAGGGGAAAGGCGGAAAACTGGATCAACGGCCTGCCTTCGACCACCGACAGACTCGCGGCACGGAAAAAGTTTCAGGAAACAGGCGCGATGGTGGATCCGGTGCCGACGGATAATGCCCAAAGCGAGCGGGAAACCACCCCGCAACGGAAGAGCGGGGAAACTGATTTTGCCGGAGCCGCCATCACCACCCCCCAGCAGCGAGAAGAAGCTTCGCAGGCCGCCCAGGACGAACGCCGCAAAGCGGCTAAACTGTACGAACGCTATACGATGACACAGGACATTGAGCAGAAGAAGAAACTGCTGCTCGAAAGCCGCCGTATCCTGAAAGACATTCTGCTCAAATATCCGGATGTCCCAATCGCCCCGAGAGTAATGAGCAATATTGAACGGGTCGAACAGGAAATACGTTCGGTTGACCCGAATCTGTTGCCCTACACCGACGGGCCGAAGCAAGAATCGTCCGCCTACGGTCAACCGCAATAAAAATAAGGAATTTTTGTGATCAACCTGAATTTCGACAAAGCCAAGGACGGTCTGTTGCCGGCAATTGCCGTTGACGCCAGAGACGGCCAGGTGCTGATGCTGGCCTACATCAATCGGCAAGCCTGGGAAAAAACGCTGGCCACCCAAAAAGCGCACTACTGGAGCCGTTCGCGGCAGCAGTTGTGGCTGAAGGGCGAAACCTCCGGCAACGTCCAGCTCATCAAGGATATTTACGTCGATTGCGACACCGACGCGGTGATTTACAAAGTCAAGCAGCTTGGCGGCGCCGCCTGCCATACCGGCCATCGCAGTTGTTTCTACCGCCGGGTTGCTGGCGACAAACTGGAGACCGAAGGCGAGCCGCTTTTCGACCCGAAAAAAGTGTATAAGTAAGGAGTATATATGCAACAATTGAAACTCGGCCTGCCAAAGGGCAGCCTGGAAAAGGCCACCATCGAACTGTTTGAAAAGGCCGGCTGGCAGATTAAGCCAGTGGCCAGAAATTACTTTCCGGAAATTGACGACCCGGAGCTATCCTGTTCAATCTGCCGTCCGCAGGAAATGTCGCGCTACGTTGAATCCGGGATGCTTGACGCCGGCATCACCGGCAAGGACTGGACCATGGAAAACCAGTCGGACGTCTTTACCGTCGGCGATCTGGTCTATTCCAAAGTCAGCCGCAAACCGACGCGCTGGATCATCGCCGTTGATGGCGATTCGCCGATCCGCCGCATTGAGGATTTGCAGGGCAAAAAGGTTTCCACCGAACTGGTCGGCGTCACCAAACGCTTTTTCGCCGAAAAAGGCATCGACGTCCAGGTGGAATTTTCCTGGGGGGCGACCGAAGCCAAGGTGGTTTCCGGCCTGGTTGACGCCATCGTCGAGGTGACCGAGACGGAAAGCACCATCCGCGCCCACGGCCTGCGCATCATTTACGAACTGATGCAGTCGAACACTATTTTTATCGCCAATAAGAGGGCCTGGGACGATCCGTGGAAACGGGAAAAGATCGAAAATATTTTCATGATGCTGGAAGGCACCTTGCGCGCCGACCGCATCGTCGGCCTGAAAATGAACGTGCCGGAAGACAGGCTGGAGACGCTTGTCGCCCTGTTGCCGAGCCTGAACGCCCCAACCGTCGCTCATCTCTACAACCAGAAATGGTATTCGGTCGAAACGGTCATCTCCCAGGAAAAGGTGCGTGAGCTGATCCCCCGTCTGAAAAAACAGGGGGCGGAAGGCATCATTGAGTACACCCTGAACAAAGTCATCTGATGCGCATTCACGATGTTCATTTCACCATCAGTGCCCACCGGCTGAATCAGTTGCCGGAGGGCGATATGCCGGAAGTGGCCTTTGCCGGGCGCTCGAACGTCGGCAAATCAAGCCTGCTGAACCGTCTCTTGGGGCGCAAAGATTATGTCAAGGTCAGCGGCAGACCCGGCAAGACTCAAGGGTTGAATTTCTTCCTCTGCGACGGGAGTTTTTACCTGGTCGATCTGCCGGGCTACGGTTTTGCCAAAGTGTCGCGGGCCATGCGCGAAGGCTGGGGCGAACTGATCGCCGCCTATCTGGAAAACCGACCGCAGCTTCGCGCCGTGGTCGTGATTATGGATATTCGCCATCCAGCCACCGAACAGGACAAGCAGCTTTTGGCTTGGTTGGCGGCAAAAAGCATCCCGGCCATCGCCGTCTACACCAAGGCCGACAAACTCTCCGGCAACGAACGCGAGCGCCAGACGGCTTCGCTTGATGCCGGGCATTCCCTGACGCCGGATAGGCGCGTTATTTTTTCCGCCAGGACCGGTCTGGGCAGGGACCAGCTCCTTGCCCGATTGGCTGAACAACTTTCCGGGTCGCCTGGCGAACCAGAAAACACAAAATAAATCGTCAGGCTCGCGGCGGAAATTGAGAGTTTTCGCCGGAACAGCAGAGAGGAAAGTCGATGAAGTACAATGTTATCTGTATAAAATGGGGAGATTACTACGGCCCACGCGATGTCAACCATCTGTGCCGGGCGGTTAAACGGAACACCAGATACGATATCGACTTTTATTGTTTCACCGATAATCCTGAAGGGCTGGATAAAGACATCATCGTTCAGCCAATGACCAGGCTTGATTGTCCGCCGCCCGAAAACACCCAGTATGCCTATCGTAAAGAAGCTGGTTTATGCGACGACAATTTAGGTGGATTGCGTGGGGAACGGGTGTTTTTCTTCGACCTCGATTCGTTGATTGTCGGCAACCTCGACGAGTTCTTTGAATACCCGCAAGGCGACGGGGTTTATATTATCAACTGCTGGCGCCACCGCGGCGGGCGTAAAAAAGACAGAGTAGGCCAGGCAAGTTGCTATTCTTTTGTCGTCGGTACGCTGGGCTATATCAAAGAATATTTCGAAAGTCACCCGAAAGAGGTTATCGCCAAATATTATACCGCCAGCCAGGAATATTTCTCGGACAAGGTACGGGAGAAATGGGGTACGCTGAACTTCTGGCCTGACAATTGGTTCAAGAGTTTTTACGATCACTGTATGCCACAGGCCTTTTTACGCTGGTTCGTGACGCCGAAACTTCCGGATGTCGCGGGGCTGAAGATGGTTGCCTTTCACGGTCATTGCGGCATTGAGGAAGCCATCGAAGGAGTATTCACCCACGACAAAAACTATTTCAAAGGCATCAGACGATTCACCAAACCCTGGTATAAACACGTCAGGCCATGCCCATGGATACTGGATTACTGGAAATGAGGCGGGGAAATTGGCCAGCGGCTTAGTTTGTCAGTTTCCTGGGTGGGTCGGTGGCTTTGCCGGTCTGGGACGGTGAT
>DOMU01000214.1 GCA_003509305.1 Desulfobulbaceae bacterium
GGCACCGTCGAGTTTCTCATCGACCAGGATTACAATTACTATTTTATGGAGATCAACACGCGGATCCAGGTCGAACATACCGTCACCGAGATGATCACCGGTATCGATATTGTCAGGAATCAGATCAAGCTGGCCTTTGATGAACCGCTCACCATCAAGCAGGAAGATGTGCGGCCACGCGGCCACGCCATTGAGCTGCGCATCAACGCCGAAGACCCGAAAAACAACTTTATGCCGGAAGGCGGCAAACAGGTACTGGTCTACCGCTCGCCGGGCGGTTTTGGCGTCCGCCTTGATGGTATTGTCTATCAGGGCTATGAAATTCCGGAAGTGTACGATTCGCTGCTGGTGAAAATGACAGTGCATGGCTTCACCTGGCGCGAAACCGTCAACCGTTGCCGCCGCTGCCTGCAGAATTTTGTCATCGCCGGACCGAAAACGACGATTCCGTTTTATATGAATATCGTCGAGGAACCTGATTTCATCGCCGGTAATTTCGACACCTCCTATCTGGAAAATCACCCACAACTGTTTTTCTACGACGAAGACAAAAGCGATGTCAGTAAACTGTCGAAATTCATTGCCGAAATTCATCACCGGAAACACAACCCCTTCTCATCATAATTACGCTGCGCCCCGAAGTGAGGAAAAGCATGAAACGAATATGTCAGGGCGAACAACCCGCTGAAGTCATAAGGCGCCTGCGGCACGCTAAAGATGGCTACTACATCACCAATACCGCCCGCGACATGTCGCAGTCGGACTATAAAAACCGCATTCTGCTGCACACCGACCTTTTAGCCGCGCCCAGCCGTGAACGGGCCGGGTATTTTTCGCTTGAAATCACCGGCGGCGCTTCGGTGCATGTCGATCTTTTGCGCAAACAGGTTGATCCCTTCGTCAAGTTGCAACTGATGCGTCAGGCCATGCCGACGACGATGTTTCAGACTTTATGCCGCGGCATTAACCTGTTTGGTTATCGTCCTTACCCGCAAAACGTCGTCCGCCTGACCGTGCGCGAATTCGCGCCCTATGTCGATGTCTGGCGCACCTTCGATTTCCTCAATCATGTGCCGAACATGAAAGCGGTTTTCGAGGAAGTGGCGCTGGCCGGGAAAATCAACGAACCCTGCATCTGTTTCTCCACCGGGCCGGAGCATACCGACGAATTTTATGTGGGAAAGGTACGGGAAATCCTTGATGTCACCGGGCCGGATATCATCCTCGGCATCAAAAATCACGGCGGCCTCGGCACGCCAAAGCGCATCGGCCAGCTCGTCGATGCGATCAAGCAGCGCTTTCCCGACTTGCCCGTGCACTATCATGGCCACAATACCGACGGCAACGATATTGGCCGCGTCGTGGCGGCGGTATTGCATGGGGCGGTGATCATCGACGCCTCCGACGCCGCCTTTACGGGATTTTACGGGCCGCCACCAGTTTTAACCGTCATCCAGACTTTGAAAGACGAGGGCTGCGAGGCTATTGGCATTGACGAAGAGGCGATCATTGAGACTTCCGATACGCTGACCAGCCAACGCCCGTACTACGACCAGTTCGAGTCGCAGATCCGAGGCTTTCAACCAACGGTGCAAACCCACAAGCTGCCGGGCGGCGCCATGGGGTCGAGCCTTGAACAAGCGGTGAAAGGCGGTTTTCTCGACAAGGTGCCGGAAATTCTCAACAAAGAACTTCCCCGAGTGCAACGAGAACTCGGCAACTACTGGTCGGTGACGCCCGGCTCACAGATTCTGTGGACAACGGCGGTTGCAAACGTCCTCTCCGGCGAGCGCTACGGCAGTCCCTCCGGCGACCTGCGCAACCTGCTCCTCGGCAAATATGGCCCCTTCCCGTTCTATCAGCCGGAGGAATGGATTTATCAGAAGGTGCTCGGCGACAACTGGTGTCAGATTCTTGCCGAGGAAGGAGGATTGAGCGCCATTCCCGATGTCGATCTGGCTCAGGAAAAAGCCGAACTGCACGAAAAGCTGGGAGCCGAGCCGGATAACCAGCAGCTTGTCCTGTACTTGCAACACCCGAAGGATGCCATCGACTTTTTCAAATTTCAGGAGGAATACGGCCAGGTGCATGTGCTGCCGCCGTCGATCTTCTTCAAACGTGGCGGCTTCGAAATCGGCGAGGGCCTGTATTTCACCGATCCGCAGGGCAAGGAGCATATCATCGAGTTTGGGCCGTCGCCCGTCGATGACACCGGCGTGACGCGGGTCTTCATCAACGTCGATCATTATCAGCGGGTCTATAATTTTCAACCTGAACGCGCCGCCACAGCGACAAGCGAGGCCAATGTGCAACTGAGCAAAGAAGAAATCCTCGACCTGGCCAGCGCCGGCGACGTGCGGGCGCCCTTCTCCGGAGCGATCTACGAGGTCAGCGTCAAGGAAGGCCAGGAGGTGGTGAAAGGCGACCGGCTGGCGGTAATGGAGGCCATGAAAATGCAGACGCCGATTTTGAGCGAAGTCGCGGGCATCGTTACGGCCATCACCGTGAAAACCGGCAGCAGCGTGCAGACCGGCGACCGGATTTTGAAGATCGATCTGGTCGCATAAAGAATACCGCCTTGACGGCGGCAGAAACCGCCTTTCGTGGCGGTCGTTTTCATTTTCCCTTCAATCCTCAGAGACAAGGAGACCAA
>DOMU01000114.1:0-10203 GCA_003509305.1 Desulfobulbaceae bacterium
AGGCAAACCGCTGTAACGCGCAACATCTCCCCGGCATTAATTTTCCGGAAACCCTTTCCGTTACCGCATCCCTGGCCGAGGCGGTGAAAAGCAGCCGTCATATCTGCCTGGTGGTGCCATCGCATGGCTTGCGTCAGGTGTATGGCCAGCTTCAGCCGCTTCTTGAAGAAAATTCTTTCATTATTTCAGCGATCAAAGGTATCGAAAACGAAACTTTGCTCACCATGTCGCGGCTCATCGCTTCGCTTGATGAGGCGGCGGGCCAGAAAGGCAATCCGCCGGCGGTATTGTCCGGACCATCGTTCGCCCTGGAAGTGGCACAGGAGAAGCCGACGGCGATTGCCATTGGCTGCGCTGATCCAGCCATTGCCACCATGTGGCAAAATATTTTCAACACACCATGGTTTCGGGTCTATACCAGCGACGATGTGACCGGCCTGGAGTTGGCCGCCGCCCTGAAAAATATCATTGCCATTGCCACGGGAATTTGCGATGGCATTGGTTATGGCTCAAACGCCAGGGCGGCGCTGATTACCAGAGGCTTGGCTGAAATAAGCCGCCTTGGTGTCGCCTTGGGCGCAAAGCCGACTACCTTTTTAGGTTTGAGCGGTGTTGGCGATTTACTTCTTACCTGCACCGGCGCCTTGAGCCGCAATCGCCGCACTGGCTTGATGCTGGCTGAGGGAAAAAACCTGAAGGAAATAAACGACAGTCTGCAAATGGTGGCTGAGGGTATAAAAACCACCAAGTCAGCCTTCGATCTGGGGCAAAAAATGGGCATTGAAATGCCGATTGCCGAGCAGATGTACCAAATTATTTACCAGGGAAAAGACTGCGCCACCGCCGCCCGTGATCTGCTCGTGCGGGAACTGAAGCCGGAGTGAAGTTTCAGTCTTTTTTCCGCCAGCTTTTTTCTTCTCCACGCCACAACCGGGCGATGTTTTCGTGGTGCTTCAGCCAGATCAGCGCCACTACCGGCAGGCAGACGATCACCGTCGTCAGCGGTGAACCGCTGAGCCACAAGAAGAGTGGCAAGACGGTGGCGGCGGTCAGGGACCCGACCGAGACGAAACCGCTGAACCAGACCGCGACCAGAAAACAAACAAGCGCTAATCCAACGGCCAGGGGCGACAAGAACAAAAACATACCTAAGGCGGTGGCCACTCCTTTGCCGCCCTTAAATTTCAGATAGACCGGAAAGGTATGACCGACCACCGCCGCCAAGCCACAGGCGGCCACCCACCAATCGGCATTGACCTCGTTCGCCAAGATGGTTTCAGCCGCTAACATCGGTAGATAGGATTTCAGGACATCACAACACAGTGTCGCCGCGCCGAGTTTTTTACCCAGCACCCGGCTGACGTTGGTGGCGCCAATGTTGCCGCTGCCCTCTTTGCGCACATCGGCGCCGGCCAGTTTGCCGATGAAAAGGCCAAAGGGCAAGGCGCCAATCAGATAGCTGACGGCAATCAATAAAAAAATCATGGCGATTCCTCCTTTTTTATGCGGCTGGTTTATATTGGCGGCACGATACCGGTGAGGGGGAAGCGGAACAAGGAGAAATTTCGATACTGAGTCATAGCGATCGGGCGAAAATAGCCGCCTACGAGTTGAGTTGTATGGATTTTCAGGCATGTTTTCCGTCCATCACGGTTGACTCGCCGTGAGTGCGCCTGCCCGTTTGATGAACAATGAATCATTTGATACGTGGCGCCCCAAAAGCATCGAGCCGGGTGGCGCTTTCGGCCAAGGATCGCTTATCCACCCGGCCCGCCTGGTGGCTTTTCACTACTCCATAAATGGCTCGATAATACTGGTCCGGATCGTAAGAAACCAGTAACAAATCTATTCCGGCATTCAGGGCCAGTGTTGCCGCCCGGTCGATGCCGAATCGATAAGCCGCTTCCATATTCAAATCGTCGGTGATGAGCAGTCCCTGAAAATTCCAACCACGATCCCTGTTCCTCAGAATATCATGCACCACAACGCGGGACAGGGAAACCGGGTATTTCGGGTCGATGGCTGTCAGGCGGATATGTGAAAGCATTATGGCGGCGCCGGTTTTCGCCGGCACCTGGCGAAACGGCGAAAGATCTTCAGTCAGTTCTTTCCAGGTGAGTGGCAGGCTTTCGCTGAAGAGATGAGTATCGCCCGATACTTGCCGCAATCCTGGAAAATGTTTGACTGTCGGCTGGATACCGGCGGCGAGCAGTCCCTGGCAATAGGCGGTTGCCAGGCGGATGACGATGCGAGGGTCAGCGGCGATTGCCCGCCGTTCGATCTGGGTATAAAGGTCGATGCCGGTATTCTGTCGCCACGGTTTTAGGTCAACGACCGGGGCCAGATTCATGGTAAAGCCGAGATCGGCCATTGCTTCCCCCTGACGCCTGCCATACTCATAACCTCGTTGTTCCAAATTGGCATCTGAACCTGCAAGCGTGGCGAGCGGCGGCATCGGTGGGAGCATCGGTGACAGATGGGCGACGACGCCACCTTCCTGATCGGCCAGGACTACAAGCGGCGGCAGGCCGACTTTTCGGCGCAGGGTCTGGAGGCCGGCAATGCGCTGACTGAGACTTGTGAAAGTTTCTCCGGCAAGATTTCTCCGGGTCAGATAGATGCCGCCAATCAGCCCTTGCCTGGCCAGAGGTTCAATATTTTCAAAGGAACGGAAACCGGTGATGAAATGCCGTCCGATCCGCTGGGCCGCCCGTTGTTCGACCGGATTTTTCGCCATACCGCCGACAATCTGACTTTTCTGCCAGTAAAACCAGAACTCCTGTCCTGTTGTAATGACAATAATCAGTGTCGCGACGCCCAATCGCAACCAGGGTTCATACTGCCGCCGTTGTTTGCCATGACGGCGGGCGAAGATGGTAAACAAAATGGTCAGGCTGGCGACAAGGAGCAGCGCCGGTGTTTCCCAATCGCGCCAGAAAAAGAGCCGTGGATGTTTCAGGTTGAAGGCAACAAACAGAGCGACGATCAATGGCGGCCAAAACAGGGCCAGCCGTACTGAACGAAGAAGGTTGTATTTTTTCATCCGTTTCCGATACCAGATTTGTCATATGGCGTCCAGGAAACCGGTGAAACTTTTGTAAAAAATATAAAAAATGACTCCGTTAGCGAGAGACTTGAAACCGGTCGGAAAACTACGTCTGATTATTCATAGTCACGCCCGATTTCGTGGCCACGGCCCTGACCCCGTTTGTCAGGGCCGCGAGTTTTGGCACAATGCCCCGATTTTCATTGCAGTTTGAAAGCTATCGGCAGCCTCAGCCGCGCCGGCGCCGGTGGATGCGGGAAAGGCGATGAGCGGCGGATAGCATCGCGGACAGCCTCGTCCAGCACTTCGTGACCGGAGCTTTTGACGATGGTGATTTCTTCAGCATGGCCATCTTTAGCAAGAAAAAAAGCGACGATAATCGCCCCGGACAGGCGTTGCCGCCGCGCCGACATCGGGAATTTCAAATTGCGCGTGATGATACCGCGAATGTAGGCGTATTCGGGCGGCAGGCCGTTTTTAACCGCGGTTAGAGGTGCCGGCGGCAACTGGGAAGATACCGGCTTAAACGGAGCGGCGGCTGGATCCGGCGGTGGGGATGGCACCTCGGGCACAGGCACCGCCGTGGGCGAGTCACCCGGCTCGAAGGCCACCGGTTGTGGTGGCGTTTTTTGCTGTTTTACCGGCGTCGGCTGTTTCTTCTCCGGGGTCACAGTCTTTTTCGGCTTGAGTTTCGGCGGTTCGGGTTCTGGCGGTGCCGGCGGCGGTTCAGGAGGAGGCGACGGTTGCACCACTTCCTCCGGAAGTAACGACAGATCTATGGCCATGACCGGAGCGGGGACCGACGCGGAATGGGTGAAATAGATGACGATGAGCGCCGCCAGAATATGCAGCAGGAGCGATATCCGGGTGGCCCGAGCTTGATGACTCATGGCGTTTGCTCGGTTTGCAGGCTCAGATGGCTGAAGCCAAGTTGTTTAATCAAGCTGAAAACGTCGACAAATGCCTGCAGAGCCAGATTTTTGTCGGCGCGGACCAGAATGGGTGTCTCGCGCCCGAGTGGTGTAAGCAGGGACGTCAGCGCCTCCAGGCTGGTCTCATCGCCATCCAGCCAGAGGCGTCCATCCGGGCCGATGGTAACTGTGCGCGGACGGGAATCGGCCAGTGATTCCGCCGCCTTGGCTTTGGGCAGTTCCACCTTGATGCCGCCAGTGGCGATGAAAGTCGATGTAGTCAGAACGATCGTCAGGAGCACCAGCATCACATCCACCAGCGGAATGATGTTGAGGTAATCAAATTCCTTTTCATCCATGGTGGATATCCCATTGCAGCAGGATGACTTTACAGCGGCGCAGGAGCAGGTTGTAGCAGACCACAGCCGGGATGGCGACGAGCAGCCCGAAGGCCGTGGCCTTGAGGGCCATAGCCAACCCGGTCATAATTTTTGCGGTGTCGAACCCTGCCGCGCCGATGTCGTAAAAGGTGAGCATGATGCCTAAAACCGTGCCCAGCAAGCCAACATAGGGCGCATTCGAGCCGATGGTGGCGATTAAATGCAGTTTATTAGTCAGGTGCAGTTCCAGGGCGCGGCGGTCGGCGAAGTTCCCGACTCGCGTTGCCCGGTAGATGAGAAGGCGCTCTATGGCGATGGCAACGGCTATGACGCTCATGACCATCAACAGACCCAGGATGCCGTAATCAATAAACAAATGAAGATGTTCCATCGGAAATTCCTTGCCAGGTCACGCCTTAATCACGATGCTGATCGACAGCTCTGTGATGGTGGACGTGGGTATGTGTGTGGTGGCGTTGGGTCATGCCGTTATCAATCAATGAAGAATCGCTCCATCCTCCCCGCAAGTGGAAGATGGAGCATCCACTGTTTACGCGATCCGACTCAGTCGCTTACTGAAAATGTCAGCGTGGCGTTGTAATTCATGCTGTCGCAAACCTCCAGGTCGGGATAGGGCTGAGACTGCGTGACTTTGGCCAGCCACTGGCCTTTCTTCAGTGGAATGATGGCGATTTCGCCGTCCTGATTGACCCGACCGGCAAAAGCGACAGCCCCGTCCTCGGAAAATCCGGCGAAATACGCTTTCACTTCCGCGCCAGGCAATGGTTTACCCTTGAACAGTACCCGCACTGGTAGTTTTTCTCCAGCCTTCAGACCAACTGGATTTATGAGTGGCACAATCTCCAGGGTCTGACCAATGGGCTTGACCGCGAGAGTCGAATCCAGCACGCCGCCGACGGAAATGACCTCTTTGCCAAAACCAACAGACATGCGGCAGGATATGGCATCCGGCGCTTCCTTTTTATTTTTCGTCACGTAACCATCAGGTGTCCGTGAAAAGAAGCCAGGGTTTTGCGATACCGCCAATATATAAGTGCCGGGAGGTGGCGTCTCCTTACTGCTGTACTCCCATGGTCGCACCCCTTGTTTCAAGGCGATCTTTCCCTTTGCACCCAGCACTTCCGGCGTGTTATAGCGGCCGCCGATTTCATCGGCCTTGATTTCATCGCCGGTTGGAAAATTATGGCCCTGGCCGAGGAAGACAGCTAATGGTTTGCCGGGTTCCGCGGTTTGACTGCCCGCCCAGAAATCGTGGGCCTGGGCCGTGGCGGCGAACATGCTCAGAAGAGAAGCGACAGCAATGGTTTTACGCATGATAATTCTCCATAATCGTTGGGTTGTTGTGTCTCCGGCTTAAAGCCGCGTTCTCAGAATCACCAGTTCATATCAAGGGTGAGAAAAATGGCCCGTGGCCGTTGCATTGAGTAGGTGAAAAAGCCATTTTCATCGGGTACGCCCTGATTGCCGTAATTTTCCTCGTCGAAGATATTGGTGACATCCAGCATCAGTTTGTAGCGGTCGTTGAAACGCCAACTGAGCTGGGCATCGACGGTGGTTTTATTCTGGGCGTCATATTGGGCATTGACGCCGCTTGGCTGATCGCGTAACACCGCACCGCCTTCGTAACGCAATTTCAGCCACCCACCGAGACCGACAGGTGGCGCGTAGGCCAGCTCGGCGTTGGCGATGTGGGTTGGAACGTTTGTCAGACGACGGCCCGACATATCCATGGTTTCGGAGAAATATGTGCGGTATTCAGCCTCTTGATAGGTATAATCGCCTTTGACACTCCAGTCGCCGGCAAACGTCACCTTGGCGTAGTTTTCGATACCGGTGCGACGAGTCTCTCCCGCGTAGTTGTAGACCTCGGTCATTGGATCATAGGTCCAGTCATTTGAGGTATCGATCAGGTAGCCGGTAGAGCCAAATTCAAGCCAGGTAATGGGATTGGCGCGATACCCTACCTCGAACTGGTCGATTTTCCGCATTTCCGCATCCGCCTTGGTGAAAAAGGAGTTACTCCCGGCGGAAATACCACTCATACTTGGCAGGGAAAAACCGCGTCCATAGTTGGCGAACAACTCCAGATTATTGAGCGGCGCGTACAGAATGCCGGCTTTCGGGCTGAAAGCGTCCTGGGTCGTTGCCTCATAATGGGCGTTTGGCCCACCGCGCCTGCTGGCTGTGTTATTCGGCCCGGTATCCATATCGCCGGAAAAATTGTCATAGCGCAGGCCCGCCCGCAGCTTCAGCGGTTCGAGAATCTGGTATTCAACCTGACCGAACAGAGATGTTGTTACCAGGTTGAATTCATACTGGGTGTTCTGATCAGCGCGGGCGCGTCCACCGCCACGCACCAGATTCCAGATATTCTGAGATTCATCTTCATTAAGATAATCCAGACCCAGTGTCGCCGTGACGCCGCGTCCACCCAGCTTGCCGTCAAAATTGTAGGCCAGGCCCTGACCGAAAGCCTGGCGATGATTAGCCTGCTCGGTGGCGCTGGTGACGGCGCCCTGGCTATTGACACGGACGTCGTAGCGGCTGTTATCCAGGTCGGTGCCGAAGCCGTAGTAAGTCAGCTGTGAATTGGCGTTGAACATGTAGTTGGCCCAGATGCGCCCGTCGAAACGGTCACGCTCACCGCCGTTACCGCTATCACCGTTGCCGGGGCCGTTGGCAATCGCCCTCTCCGGATTCCAGGTATTGGGAATGTAGCCGCCGGAATTCCACTCCGAGCGGTAGCCGCGCAGGTTGAGGCTGGCTGAAAATGCATCGGTGAAGTGGTAGGTCCAGCGTCCGGAGGCATTCTGACGCGTCCAGTCGGATTTATCGCGCCATCCGTCAGTCATGAATTGCTGAAAAGCGTAGACCTGGTCGAGTTTTCCGTTTAAAGCCGGTTGGGCGATGACAGCGGCGGTGTCCACGGTATTGTCTTCACCGTAACGCACATTCAGGCGATTGAAGTCTCCGCTTTTGTAACTCTGAAAAGCCATGACCCCTCCCTGGGCGTGGTTGCCGTACAGTACCGAGGCCGGCCCTTTGATAATTTCCACACTTTCGATTTCCAGAGGATTGATCAGGCCGGTATCGAAATACCCATCCGAGTGTCCGGTGTCATGCAGCGGGATACCATCCAGAGTCGAGGCCAGGCCACCACCGTGCGCCCCGGAAAAACCGCGCATCATCAACTGCGGCGCAATGCCATTTTCACCGTATTGCACAATGCTGACACCGGGGCTTTGTGTGGCCATGTCCAGAGGCTGGACGTACACCCGGTCGGTGATATCACTGTTTTCCAGTACTGTCGCCCCGGTCGATTGCAGCTCCTCACGGCGTACCGTGGCCCGTACTTCGATGGTTTCCAGACCGATTTCCTCCCGCTCGCTCTGTTGTGACTTTGCCTCCCCGTTGTTCGCCGCCGCCTGCCCCGATGGCAGTAGAACAAACAGCAGCGGTACAGCCAGAAGATACTTGTTTTTCATGCCTTCTCCTTTCTTTCACCATTTGATTTTGCGTCGGGATAATGGCAAAATAAAGGCTGGACAGGTTGTCCAGCCTGTTCTTCCCGGGATGGCGTCGTCGCAACCGCCAAGAAGAGGCGACGTCATCCCTTTTTATCCCGCGCCCACATCCCGGATATTCTCCGGGAATTCCCCACAACTTTTCCTCGTACCGCCTTTTCCACGAATTTTGCCTGACGGGATTGGCCCACTATCTCTTTAATAGTTATTGAATTCAATACGTTGCCGCGTAGGTAACGGCTCGTGCTCGTGCGTTATTTTGAAAATCGTGTTACGATAAAGAAAGAAAAAGGCTACGTCAAGGGGAAAAATACGATGTGAGAAAATTTCGTAATACGCGCCCCGGTCAACGGGGAAAAAGGTATTCTTTGAGTGGAACGAAATATGGGCTGTGGCCGAAGGAGGTTCGTCTTCTCGTCAAACAACCGTACATCATTTGACAGTGACGAGGCTTCAGTTTAGTATCCTGTGGCGTTTGGTCCACGGCCCTTTCATCATTCCTATTATTTTATCAGAGCATTCACCATGGAGCATAGCGATAACGAGCCGCTGCAATTCGGCAAGGGCAACAATCCTTCGAACATCATGCCCCTGAAACTGACGCTGGACAGCAAAATCAAATTCCGTTGCTATCCCGGCGTATCGTGTTTCACCGCCTGCTGCGGCAACATCAAGATCATCCTGACTCCTTACGACATTTTACAACTGTCGCGCCGCCTGAATATGCCGCCGCATGAATTCGTCAGTGAGTACGCCGAGCCGGACTTTCTTGAACAGACCGATATGCCGGGCGTGCGCATAAAAATGCGGGCTGACGACAACCGTTGCCCGTTCGTGACAAAAGAGGGCTGCACCGTCTATAGCGACCGGCCAACCGCCTGCCGTTACTATCCGATTGGCATGGCCGATTTCCACGAAGGCGGTCGCAAGGAGGAAGATGGCAAGGAAGTGCTTGGCGGCTACGATAAATTTTATTTCAAGGTGGTCGAAAAACACTGCAAAGGCCACCTGGAAGACAAGGAGTGGACGATTGCCGAGTGGCGCGCCGACCAAGGTGTCGATGTCCGCGACGAGATGAACAAGGAATGGTTGCGGCTGATTATGCGGCGAAAATCGCATGGCCATCAGGCCAGCCTGTCCGAACAGGCGCAACGGATGTTCTTCATGGCCTCGACTGACCTGCCGTCTTTCCGCCGCTTCATCTTCGAAAGTTCATTTCTCGACACCTACGAGATGGATGCCGATCTCGTGGAAAAAATCAGGACCGACGACATTGAGCTGATGAAATTTTCCTTCGTCTATCTGGCCGCAACGCTGTTCGGCGCCCAGGGGCTGCGGATCAAGGAGGAAAAGGTTCAGGCCAAAGTGGCGGAAATCAAGCAGCGGCAAGACGAATCGGTTCTCGAAGCCATTCGTGAATACGAGGAGATGAAGCAGGAACAGGCAAGATGATCTTGTCTTGTATGGGCGGCCATACAACCGCCCATACAGATTAGATTTTATTCTTTTGCCTTTTCCGTTACGTCCGGCGACGTCACTTCGCGCAGTCCGTCTTTGCCCTTTTGCCACAGCTCCTTCGATTTGGCTTTGGTATCGTTCCAGGCCGCCTTCGATTTTTCCGCTACTTTTCCGCCTAGCTCTTCGGACGATTTTTGAGTTTTATCCAACCACGAACCACCCGCTTCCTTCGACTTTTCGTAAGCGCCCGCCGTCTCGGCCTTGGTTTTGTCCCAGGCGCTGGTGGCGCTCTCTTTGCTCGCCTGGCCGACAGCATCCACCGCTTCCTTCACCTTGCTTCCGGCCTCGCCCCAAGAAGTTTCCTCCGCTGGCGCTGTGGATGCGACGCCGAGAACAAGGCTGGCGGCAATCAGCACGGCAAACATTTTCACAGATTGCTTGCCGTTCATGGCCTTCCCCTCTGGTTTATGGGTTTCATTGTTTCGTGATTCGCTCGACATCAATCTCGACATTCAGCCAATCGCGGTCAACCTCGCCGTCCAGCCGAACCGTATCAGTGGGAGCGACGTTCTGGCCGTTCCATTTATTGGTGTCAATATCGACGTTGACCGAACCGGTCTGATCACTAAACAGATAGATATCACCGCCGATATGCCGGACAATGTTGCCGACCAGGGAGATCGGCGTATCATCGCGCATGTCCAGCGCCTCTTTTACTGTCGATGTCGCCGGGCCGGGGCCGGTGAAACCACCACCCGTCGCCGGTTGCGCCACCGTCGGACCATTAAAGGCGGCTCCGACCGGGGAAGAGACCAGAAGCGCTGTGGCCAGCGCCAGCATACCCACACATTTTGATTTCGCTG
>DOMU01000114.1:10222-10546 GCA_003509305.1 Desulfobulbaceae bacterium
TAAAAAGCATACAGGAAAGACCAGCTTGCATTCAAGGAAATATCCAGCCAGTTTTCTCAAGCACAATAATGGTCAGACAAAAAAAGCTGTCGGCAAGGCTACCAATTTATGTATTATTACCAATTCGCATCGTTTTCCGATGTGACATTAATTTCCACAAATTATCATCATGGGATACCTATGAAAAAAGTTGGTTTTATTGGCTGGCGCGGGATGGTCGGCTCGGTGTTGATGGAGAGGATGCGGGCCGAAGGCGATTTTGCCGGGTTTCAGGCGGTTTTTTTCACCACCTCGCAGGTCGGCGGCGCCGGCCCGGCAGAGGCG
>DOMU01000149.1 GCA_003509305.1 Desulfobulbaceae bacterium
CGCTTCGCTCCGCGCGGAATGACAATTTCATGTCTGATTTATTCCGTGGTTAATTATACTTGTCTGATTGCTGCCGATACTTTGCCTGCCTGGAGGGATGAAGATGAAAATAAAGTCAATGCACCTGGAAAATTACCGCTGCTTCGAGAACTTTGATATTGATTTTGATGATCAGCTCACGGTTTTGGTCGGCACCAACGGCTCTGGCAAGACAGCGGTGCTGGACGCGGTGGCGGTGTTTTTACAACGCTTCGTGGAGTTATCCGGATCTGACGATATTGTGAGAGGAATGAGATTCGATATTGTAAAACCAAATATGTTTGAGATATCGGATTTAACAATTGGAACTCCGAAAGGAATTATTTGCGACTACACAATCGCTGAAGAAAGATATAAAAATGGGGAACGTTTTTCGGTGGCGTATAGAGGAGACTTGAGTAAAAGCAGCGATAATATTGAAACAGTTCCCGTTAAAAAAATGGATGGAGAATATGCAATTGAGAGAATTCCGAACAAGAATGGAACATCTAAATATATGATGCCTCACGTTACGGAAGGTCTGACCCTTTCTCCTCTGATCAATCAATATAGACAATGTGAAGAAAACACCAGATACCCGGATGGCAAGCATCCTAAATGTGATGAATGCAGGATGACTGGTCGTTGCGCCACCCCAATTTTTATTCAGTATTCTTCGCAACGTTCGCTCAGTGCAAAAATTAGAGAAATGGATACAACTGGGCAAAACAGAGTTCTGTTTTCGCCAAGTTTGGATTTCCAAATATCTTTGAAATGGTTTGATGCCAAAGACATTGCGGAAGCCCGCAAGCGGAGCAATACGCCGCAAAAAGATTACAGAAATCATGAGCTGACAACGGTGCGCGAGGCGATTTCTGAGGCCCTGGGGACTGATGAGAACAATGAGAACATTTATGAATTCCCGCACATGGGTGGGGATGGAGAGCCAGAGGGACTTGTTATCAACCACCGTCAAACAGGAATTACGTATCAAGTAAGTCAGCTCAGCGACGGCTACCGCACCATGCTGGCGTTGGTGATGGATCTGGCGCGGCGCATGGCGGTGGCCAACGAGCATGTGCAATGGCCGGAAGGCCAAAGCGTGCTGCACTCCCCCGGCATTGTCTTGATTGACGAAGTGGAATTGCACCTGCATCCGTCCTGGCAGCAGACGGTGCTGCCCAAGCTGATGGAGATTTTCCCGAAAGTGCAGTTCATCGTCACCACCCACAGCCCGCAGGTGCTGACGACGGTGGCGGTGAAGCATATCCGCGTCCTTAAAGATGGCCAAAGCTATACAATCAATGATGAAACAGAAGGCGCGGAACCTTCGCGCTTGCTGAAAGACGTTCTTGGGGTCGATTCTTTGCGCCCGAAGCAGAATAAATGGGTGCAAAAGCTGAATGAATATCGCGAGCTGGTGTACAAGGAACAATGGGATGATCCGCACGCGATAGGTTTACGGCAAGAACTTGGCAAGCATTTCACCGATGCTGATCCAGAACTGATGCAACTTGATCTGCATGTTGAGAACAGCAAGTGGGAGCGTGGCTTATGAAGCGGGTGGAGAAGGGCCAAGAGCCAGAGGCGCTACTCGCCTTTCGCCAGCAACAGCCCGATGCCACCTGGGATGAGATGCGCAATGAAGACCGGGGCGCCGCTGAAGCCTGCTGGCGGCAGGCCATCGCCGATCAGCATGGCTTATGCGCCTACTGTGAGCGCAAGATTGACGGCTGGCCAGCCCATAAACGGCGGGTGGAGCATTTCCATCCCAAATCCGATTCGTCTCCCGATAAAAATTGGCATCTCGACTGGCAAAATATGCTGGCTTGCTGTGATGGCGGCGAAAAAGAGGGCAGCGAGCAGCATCCATTGCCGGAGAATCTCTCCTGCGACGCTCATAAAAATCATCTGAGTAATGAGAAGAAATTGCCGCCTCAGGTGGAGAGTGAGCTGTACAACCCGCTTCACCTACCCGCCTTTCCTAATTTCTTCGCATTCGATAAAAGGACGGGCGAGTTGCGGGCCGATGCCGCTGCCTGCGCACAAACTTCCCTTGACGCGGCCAAACTCACACGCAGCATTGAAGTGTCGAATCTCAACTGTCAACGTTTGAAAGACCGGCGGCGAAAAGAAATCGTCTTCAACATAGAGCGAAACAAAAAAACCTTACGCCAAAAGGGATATTTACCCGAGCAAGTTCCGGCTGCGTTGGTTAAACGCTATTTTAATGGAAAATGGCCGGAATTTTTTACCACTATTCGCTGTTGCCTGGGGAAAGCGGCGGAGGATTATTTACGGGCCGTCAATTATCAAGGCTGAACACCATAACATCATAAGGAGATCATCATGAGCATCCACGACATTACCTGTAGCCAGTGCGAAACCTGCATACAAGAGTGCGATCCCCTGGGGGCGGCCATCAGCCTGACTGATAACGGTGTGCGTATCGACCTCGATTACTGCATCGTTTGCGGTCATTGTATGGCCGTCTGCCCGACGGATGAGATGGAGCATCCCTTGTCGCCACGACAGCCACTGATGGACAAACTGCCGACGCCGGAAGCGGCGGCCATGTATCTGCGCAGCCCACGCTCGGTGCGCCAGTATAAAAAGGAGGGGGCGCCACGCGAAACGCTGATGCGGCTGCTCGACATTGGCCGCTACGCCCAGACCGGCGTCAACACGCAGGGCATCAGCTACCTGGTTGTCGATGGCCGGGAAAAAGTCGAGGCGTTAAACGCCCTCTTCTGCGAGACGGCGCTGAAGCTGATACCGGAGCATCCGGAAATGGCCCGGCTGGCCGAAGTGATCGAGCTGCAAAAAGAGCGCCAGGAGGAACGCATCTTCCGCGGCGCGCCGCAGGTGATCCTGGCCCTGGCCGATAAAGACCATCCGAGGCCGCGCGAAAACGCCCAGTTTTCTCTGACCTTCATCGCCCTTTTGGCGCCGACTCTCGGCCTTGGCACCTGCTGGGCCGGCTATTTCGAAACCCTGGCCATCCGCGACTGCTTCGCGGCGCCGTTCTGGAAATTTCTGAATCTTGCCGATAACATGCGCATTCGTGGCGCTCTCATGGTTGGCCTGCCGGATGTGCAATTCCGGCGGCTGGTGGCGCGGAACCCGCTCAGCGTCGAGTGGCGCTAAAAACCGTTACGGTAATCAGTGTGGAGCACATCATGAAAATCACGATAATGATTTGCAACGCCACCGCCGAGGTGGTGTGGAACGCCTTCCGTTTGGCCAACATCATGCTGGAAGGCATGGATGATGTCACTATTTTCCTCAACGGGCCGTCGGTGGATTACGCCGCGCTTGACAGCGAACGCTTTCCCATCAACGAACTGGCCAAAATCTTCACGCTGTCGGAAGGTCGTTTGCTGGCCTGAGGGAAACTCCTCGACCTTCACGGCGTGAAGGACGGTTATCATCAGCGCGGCACCCAGAAAGAGCTGTATGCCTTGATTCAAGAAAGCGATCGGGTAATTTCCTTTTGAAAAAAATTATTCCATTTCTATTTTTCCTTCTGACTCCGTCCGGCGGTATTCAACCGGTCCCCCTCAGAGAGGGGAATGTCGGCGTAGCCGACAGGGGGAGTCACAAAAAGCCAGAGGAAAGATGAGTGCATCCAGAAATGAAAAAGGAATTACCCCGCTTCCCCAATCAGCCGATTGTTGCCGGGCAACGGCTGCTGTGTGAACGATAGGTTCTCCGTCAAGACCTTCCGCAACTTCCCTTTTCCCAGAGAACGATACGATGAAAGTCATTCTCATTTCCATGCCGGATGTGGTGCCCCTTTTCATCCATGAGATGGCGGTGCATATGCCGAATCACGGCATCGCCTCGGTTGGCGGCAATATTGATTCAGACCACGAAGTCTACCTGATCGACCTGATTCGCAAGCGCCGCTCAATCAAAAAGTATCTCACCAGGATAGTACACCGCATCCAGCCGGATATTGTCGGACTGTCGGCCATGGCCTGGCAGTACAACACCTGCCTCAGGATCGCCCACCTGCTTAAGGAACTGCGGCCCCAGGTCAAGATCGTCATCGGCGGCTACCACGCCACCCTGATGGCCGAGGAAATCGCCACGGCCAGTGAAGCCGAGTGGATCGACTTCATCGTCCGCGGCGAGGGCGAGGAATGCTGCCGCCGTCTGGTCAACGCCCTGGCCGGGCGCGACCGGATCGCCGATATTCCGTCGCTCTCGTACAAAGTGGATGGCCGCTTCGTCCACAATCCCAGGGCTGAAAATCTCGATCTGAATACGCTGAAACTGCCGATCCGCGACCGGCGCCGCCTGACCTGGGGCTACCATATTATGCACCTGAAAATCGAGGTGCTCGAAACCTCGCGCGGCTGTACGCGAGCCTGCAATTTCTGCAGCATGAAGCACATGTATGGCCGCAGCTTTCGTACCTATCCAATCAGCCGGGTGCTGGCGGATCTGGACGATATCTACTATAAACGGAACGTTCGCTGGGTATTTATCACCGACGACAACATGGTGCTCAATCCAAACCGCGCCATGGAACTCTGCGACGCCATTATCTCCCGTAACTACCAGGGGCTGTCGCTGGTGGTGCAGGCCGATTGTGTCTCAATGGCCACGAACGAAGCCATGGTCGCGAAAATGGCCGAGGCGGGTTTTCGCTCGGTCTTTCTCGGCATCGAGAACGGCTCGAAGAAGAATCTGAGCGTGGCCGGCAAGGGTGACATCGTCGCCGCCTCGAAAAAAGCGGTGGAAAACTGCCACAAGTACGGGATGATGGTCGTAGGCGGCCTCATCTTCGGTTTCCCTGAGGATGACGTGGATTCGATCCGGGAAAATTACGAATTCTTCACCGCCGTTGGCGCCGATGCCGCCTACTGCCAGCTTCTCACCCCCTATCCGAAAACCGCGATGCGCGAGGATTTGCTGGCCCAGGGCCTCGTGGCCAACCAGACGGATTACAAAAAATACAGCGGCCTGTGGGCCAACGTCCGCACCAAACACTTGAGCGCCGACGAGTTGCAGTACCAGTTCTGGCTCCAGCGCCAACTGGTGCTCGGCTGGTTGGATCCTCCCGACAATGTCCGCAAGCGGGCGCGCCTGTGGACCTGGGTCTGGCGTTTTGCCTTCAGGCCTTTTCTTAAAGTGCGCTACGGGCTGATCATGCGCCAAGGCGGCTGGGAAGGCCGCTACCAGCACGAGCTGCGGCGCTGGGAACGGATGAATACCTTCAACGATTTAGACGGGTATTAGCGGGCAACAGTCAGCTCCCTCGCTTATCGGGCAGAATAACAGTTACCGGGTCGTCGGCTTCAATCAGGCGCTGCCATTCGCTGCCTTGATGGTCAAAATCGGCGATCTTGTCGATGGGCATTTTCAGGTATTTACCCTTCCCCTCGATGGCGACACTGCCATCGGCAAGAAGAATTTCGCCGTTGCCTTCAAAGGTGCGTTTGCCGTCACTCTCGATTCTGGTAATGACGCGAATCTTTTCACCCAGTGGCACCGGTTTGCGGTAACGCGCGGCAAAATCAATGGTTACGCCCCAAATGTCATCGGAATGACGGGCCATGACCGCCCGGCCAATAGTCTCATCAAGGATGGTCGCCGCCAGTCCGCCGTGTAAACGTCCCGGATAACCCTGATGCTCCGGCCTCGGTGTGAACAGCGCCAAAAGCTCGTCATTTTCCAGCTCGTAAAAACGGCTCCACAGGCCAAAGGGGTTTTCCAGACCACAGACAAAACACATACGGGCATTCGGTTGTTTTCTTGTTACCTGAAGCTGCATATCTCACTCTTCTCCCTGATATCACCCATCAATCCAACCCCGGCGGCCCGGCCAGCAGCATGTCGGCAAGGGTCATCTTAATTTTCGGCAAGGCGCCAGGCCGCCCACCAACAAACTCTTCTTCGAGCCGCGCCAGACGCCGCAATAAGGGCGTCCGGTCAATCTCGTCAGCCACGCCTGGCCGAGCTGTTAATTCCTGACAACGAAAACATCCGGGGAAATGCAAAGTTCTGCCATCGGGGCGGCGCAGGCGGGCGGGCACGCCATGGCAACGGCAGATCATGGGCCGGTAAAAGTACAGCGTACAGCGGCCATTTTCATTGAGCGGGCACATAACCTTCGGCCAGTTGCCGGCGGCCTCAGCCTCGCGGTAATGGCCAAGGCACAGCCGCGCCCGCGCCATCACCGCCTCGAGTATCGGCGGCGCCAAAGTTTCAAGCCCGCGCCACAGATAGGCCCATTCAAGCGAGGTATGATGAAAGAAATAGGAATCGCAGCAATTATCGGGACAACCCTGGCAGCTCAGGCCAATTTTCGCCGCCACCCGATCATAGCCGGCTTCCATTTCCTGATACAAGACCGCCAGTTTCCGGGCGATTTCATCAGTCAGGATCAAAGCGCTCATGCCCGTGACCCGTTGCCGGTCTCTTCGGCGAAATGCTCTACCTGGTAGAGGGCGATCCGCGGATGCCCATGACGCCAGAAACCGGCGGCCAGCCCGGCTTTCAAACAAAGGTGTGACAGGAACATCTCCGCCGTCGGCAACTGTTCCCAGACCTGAGGCAAAAAGGTGGCGCCACGCGAGCCTGAGCGCAGAATCACACCGTCGATGCCTGGGCGCAGCTTGCGGCATAAATCGTCGGCGTCGGCATAATCAAGCTGTTTCGCCTCACTGAGCAGAGAAATTTCAATCTCGACGGCGGGCAACTCTTCGACGGCGAGCGGCGGGAAACGGGAATCGCCAAAGGCCGCCGCCTCAGCGTTGTGCCGCAGAGCTCCGGCCAGTGTATCGGCGGCCTGAAGATTGCCGATGCAGCCGCGCAATACCCCAGCCTTTTTCAAGGTGACGAAACAGGCGGCGGGGCGTTGCAAGAACGGCGTTTCCGGCAAGAGCGGTTTTTCCCCGGTAAAGCGGCTGGCGATGGCTTCACGCGCCAGCGTCAGGAGCAACCGTTTTTCCTCGGGCGATGTGCTCATACTTTCCTCCACTTGACGCCAAGCATCAGGCAGTTGATGCCACTGCCGATGCCAAGGAGCGCCGCCTTCATACCAGGCTGAAAGGCACCGGCTCTGATACCGAGAGCCATGGTCAAAGGCGCCGATACCGAGCCGGTGTTGCCGAAATGGGCCAATGTTTGAAAATTTTTCGCCGCGTCGATAGCCAGCGTATCACAGAGCAGGCGAGCGTGGGCGCTACCCACCTGATGACAGAAAAAGCAGCCGATGTCCATCGCGCCCCAACCCGGATAAGCGGTGAATTTCCGCCAGGTCGCGGCGGCGGTTTCAACGCCACGCACCAGCAGCTCCTCGGAATCGGTAGCCATCAGAACGCCAGCCATGCCATCGGCACCCTGACAAAGATCGTTGTGCCGCGTATTAGCCAGCCAGGCGGCGTGGGTAAGCAACGGCCTGGTCTCGTTTTCCACCGCCCGGCGCATATACAGGGCGACGCTGCCGGAGCCGATGGTCAGTGAGGCAAAGGCCGGTTTGATGCTTTTCCGGGTCAGCGTCTGATCTTCAAGCAGCGTCCGCACCGTCGAAGCCAGTAAATCCTCGGCGGTCTCACCGGCGACAACAAGACCGTGCTCGACGCGCCCCAGTTCGATCATCTGGGCCAGCATCAACATGCCATCGAGAAAACCCAGGCAGGCATTCGACAGATCGAAGATCAGGCAATCGGCGGCCAAGCCCAACTTCTGGTGGACAAAGGAGGCGGTGGCCGGTTCCAGCATATCGCGCGACACCGAGGTGAAGATCAGGCAGCCAATTTTTTCCGGCGCCACCCCGGCGTGACGGAGCGCTTTTTCACCGGCTAAAGCCGCCGCCTGGCTGGGCCGCGTGCCCGCTGGCCACAGATGACGGCTCTTGATACCGCTCATCATTTCCAGCCGCCCAGCGGGCAGCTTCAAACGCTGGTAAACGGGCGCCAGTTGCTTCTCAATGTCGGCGGAAGTCAACACCCGCGGCGGCAAAGCGTAGGCAAAGGTATCGAGGCAAACGTAGCGCATCATTTCCAGAAATCAGTTTAACGACGGTTTCGGCGTATCCGTGGTCGGCGCCGGCAGAATCGGGTAACTGACCTGCGGCTGTTTACCGGTCGTGGTTTTCAGGAAGGCGGTGATCTTATCGATGTCAGCCGCCAAGAGATTGGCGCCGATCTGTGAGATATTCATCACCGAAACCGCCTCCCTCATCTCCCAGACAATACCGGAATGGAAATAAGGCGGCGTCAGCTCGATATTGCGCAACGACGGCGATTTGAAGCTGAACTCATCACCAGCGTTCTGGGTAACGGCGTAACGGCCCTTATCGCCAGCCAGGATGGCCTCGCTTGGTTTTTTTATGATACCAAGCTCATAGTAATCGTCACCGCCCATGTTAATGCCGCCATGGCATTCGACACAGCCATTGGAAATGAAAAGGGCAAGCCCCTCTTTTTCCTCTTGCTTCAGCGCCTTGGCATCGCCCTTCAGATAGCGGTCGAAACGGGAATCCGGCGTGATCAGCGTCGCCTCGAAGACCTCAATGGCTTTGGCCATGTTATCGAAGGTCACCGGGTCTTTGTCGCCAGGGAAAGCTTTCGTGAACAGGGCGACGTATTCCGGCATACTCTTCAGAGTTTGTACCACCAGCTCCGGCGTGCTGTTCATCTCGACCCCGGCCTGCACCGGCCCTTTTGCCTGCTCGGCTAAATCTTTGGCGCGGCCATCCCAGAATTGCGCCATATTGAAAACCGAATTCAAAACCGTCGGCGCGTTACGCGGCCCTTTCTTCCAGCCGTGACCGGTTGAAGTCTCTTGGTAATCAGCGCCGCCCATGCCGACATTGTGGCAGGTATTGCAACTGATAAGAGCGCTTTTTGACAGGCGCGGCTCGAAATAGAGCATCTTCCCAAGTTCCAGTTTTTCCGCTGTCGCCGTATTGCCGGCAATGGCCGGAGCGTGGGCGGGAATGACTTTGAACAGCGATTGTGCCTTCTTCTGCACATCATCGGCGGTGCTGGCATGGCTGGTGAAGGCGAGCGGCAGGGTTAAGAGAGCCGTGGCCAAAACGGCGCGCAGGGTCTTCCTCATGGTCATTCCTCCGAGAGCGTTGAAAGATGATGGTGGAAGCTTCAGGCTTCCGATAATGGTTCTTATTTACAGGATATCTTACCTGTACCGCAAGAGCGATCAAGGCCTCCCTGTTTGTTCTCCCTACTCTTTTTCCGCCCTTTCATAATGGTAAATGGGTGCCGATCTCAACCACGCGCGAAGTGGGGATGTTAAAGAAGGTCGAGGCGTTCCAGGCGTTGTTGCTGAGGAAAACAAACAGCGCCCGCCGCCAGGGCCGCATCACCGGTTCCTCCGCCGAGGCCAGGATGGTTTCACGGCCCAGGTAAAAGGTGCTGTCATAAAGTGGCAGGTGCATGGCGGTCTGGCGCGAGCATTCGGAGATATCTTCCATGTCGGGCCGCTCCATGTAGCCGTAGCTGGCGGTCATGCGGTAAACACCCAGATTCTTGTCCGACACATCAAGGTGGACGCGCTGTTCCGCCGGCACATAGGGGGCGCCCGCCGTTTTGATGCTTAACAGCACGATGGTCTCCGGCACCGTATGGATCAGGGCGATGGAGCGGGCCAAAGGCATCGGCGTCAGGTTCTGGTTCATGGTCATGAAGATGCCGATACCGGGGCTGCGGTTAGTCCGCACCTGGCGCAGGCTGGTGAGAAAGGCGGAAAGCGGCATACTCATGCGCTCGAAACACTCCTTCAGGTGGGCGCGGCCTTTCTTCCAGGTAGTCATAACGGTGATCAGGATGACAGCGGCCAGCATCGGCAGCCAGCCACCATCCACCACCTTGATCAGGTTGGCGCCCAGGAAGGGCAGCTCGAAGAAGAGAAAAAGAAGCAAAAGCGGCACGGCGATGAACAGCGACCAGCGCCAGACAAAACGGCTGACCATGAAAAAGAGGATGCTGGTCATGCCCATGGCGCCGGTGGCGGCGAGACCATAGGCGGCGGCCAGCCCGCCGGAATTACGAAAAATCAGCACCAACGACAGGCAAGCGACCATGAGAAGCGCGTTGATGGTTGGCAGATAGATCTGGCCTTTGGCGTCGGGTGAGGTATGCACTACCCGCATACGCGGCAGAAAACCCAGGTTAACGGCCTGCTGCGTCAGGGAATAGACGCCGGTGATCATCGCTTGGGAGGCGATCACCGTCGCCATGGTGGCGAGAATCACCATCGGTATCAGCAATGGGGGCGGCACCGCCTGGTAAAAGGGATTGTGCTCCAGAGGCCGACCGCCGAGAAGCAAGGCGCCTTGACCGAAATAATTGAGCAGGAGCGCCGGACAGGCGATCAGCAACCAGCCGTTACGGATAGAGGCACGGCTGAAATGGCCGAGATCGGCATAGAGGGCTTCGCCGCCGGTGATGCACAAAACCACTGTGCCGAGCACGATAATACCGTGCAGGTGGTTAGCGGCGAAATAGCTGACGGCGTACTGCGGGCTGATGGCGAAGAGTACCGAGGGTGTGGCCAGGATGTTGTAGAGGCCAATACCAGCCAGTGAGCAAAACCACAGCAACATGATCGGGCCAAACAGGCCACCGATACGGGTGGTGCCGCGCTTTTGCAGCATAAACAGCATGAACAGAATGATACAGGTGGCGGGAACAATAATGCCTGAAGCCTGCGGGGCGATGATGCCAATTCCCTCAACGGCGGACAGCACGGAAATCGCCGGCGTAATAATGCCGTCACTGTAGAGAAGCGCGCCGCTACAGAGCGACAGATAGGGCAAGGCCCGGAAAATACGGCGGCCCAGCAAACGCCGGGCCGAATGTTCAGCCGAACTATCATCCGGACGGCTGGCGTTTTCAATGAAACCGCGCAAGAGCGCCAACAGGGCGAAGGTGCCGCCCTCGCCGTGGTTGTCGGCCCTGGTGACGAAGATGATATATTTAATGGTAATGATTACCGTCAGGCTCCAGAAGATCAACGACAGCACACCGAGAACATTGACCGGATTGACGGCGATGGCGTGCGGGCCGTTGAAACATTCCTGCAACGTATAGAGCGGGCTGGTGCCGATATCGCCGTAGACGATGCCCAAAGCGGTTATCAGCAGCAGCGGCATCGATTTGCGCCGCGTCTTTTGAACGCCCACCGCCATAACCCGTCCTCTGTCCCCTATCAAGATGCCTGTCGGAGCATATCCGGCAAGTCTGTGAAAAAGCGGCCAACCTGCTCCGGGCTGTGGGCATCGGAACCGGCAACTAAAGGAATGCCCAGGGCGACCGCCTTTTTTAACAGCGCCATGCGAGGAAAAGCCTCGCCACGGATGGCCAGGCCGGAGGTATTCACTTCTAGCGCCATGCCTTTGTCCTTCACCAGCCGTAACAGCGTTTCAATCGCCGCCAGGTGCGTCTCGGTCAGCGGCAGGGTATCGACATGGCGCAGTGCCGCGTCGAGATGGCACAAGACGGTGCCGGGCAAAAGCCGCACCGCTTCAAGCAGACCAGAGAAATATTTATCGAGAATCGCTCGAGTGCCGTAGCGCCGGGCGCGTTCGATGACATCATCGGCCCGCGTCAGCATATTCAGGTCTTCATCCGGGTCGTCGCCGAGCGGCATGTAATGGTAGGAAATACCAATTCTGTCCCACTGCCACGCCGCCAGCCGTTCCTGGATTTTCGTCACCGCCCGTGGATTGTAGCCAACCTCAACCCCGAGTTTTATGCCGATACGATTCGCATACTTTACCTGGAGGCGGCGGCCCTCGGCCTGATAGTAATTAAAATCCGTCTCAGTCAGCCAATTGAGCTGGCGGTAGCGGATACCCTCCTCCAGATGTTCAAGGAAGACGACTTCCCTAAGTCCGCGCTCCATCGCCGCCCGCACATAGTCTTCCATATCACCGACCGCGTGGTGACACAGACAAGTATGGACGTGGCCGTCGGAGGAAATGTCAATCATGCAAGGGGCGGAACTATCAGGCGTTGCCACGGGGAAAGACGTGGATATTACCATCAATGGCTGAAGTGTCACAAATGTAGCCACTAGTCAGGTCGAGGTCAAAATACTCGACCACCGTATCGACGTTGACCGCCAGCGATGGTCCATCGGGGATATGGTAAATAATCGTTTCAGCGTTGGAAATATCCAGAGGTGGAGCCAAAGGTTTCATGTATTCGCGGAAAGAAGAAGAAATAAGAGCGGGAAAAAAGCCTGAATTGCCGCCACCATATACGGGAAATCGGCTGAACACGCAACCATCATGTGCGCGCTCGTGGCATCCGGATAAAAATGAGGGCTGAAAATCCGCATTGTCGGTCTTTCAGATTGCCTTCGGCGAAAAAAAGTCTCTCAAACCGTCGCCGGTTGCACATCGCCACAGTTGATGCGGCGGAGTTCTCCTCCTTCATCGGCCAGGAACAAATTGCCTTCCTCGTCAATGCCGGCGCTTTTACCGATGACTTTGGCACCGTTTGGGCCAGCCCAAGCCAACCGTTGACCATAGAAACCATCTCGCCGCCGCCATTGGCTGAAAATCCCGGCAAAGCCATGTTTTTCACATTCACTGGTCAGGGTCAGCAATTGCTGATGAATGGCGGCAAACAGCGATTCAAGCCGATGCCGCGGTGGCACCGTTTGCCACAGAGCGATCGCTTTTTGCCGTACCTCCTGCGGGACGGCGCCACTGAAGGAGCCGAGGTTGACGCCGATGCCGACCACGGCGTAATCACCGTCTTTCGTAAAAACCGTTTCGGTGAGAATGCCGCCGCACTTTTTGCCGTCCAGGTAGAGATCGTTCGGCCATTTCAGTTGTGGCGAAAAACCGGTCTGCGTTTCAATCGCCATGGCGGCGGCCACCCCGGCAACCAGGGTCAGGCGAGGATAGAGCGCCCGATCCAATCGGGGACGTAACAACACCGAACCGTACAGGCCGGTTGCCGCCGGGGAATGCCAGCTTCTGCCCAACCGTCCCCGTCCCTGGCGCTGGCTGAGGGCCAAAAGCGCTGTCCCATGGGTCGCGCCCTGACGCGCTAGCGCCAGGACATCGTCATTGGTCGAACCGGTTTCTGTGACAATCTCGAATTGTGGCATGAAAAGAAAAAGGTGTCAAAGCCAAAGCCCTGACACCTGAAAACCGTGAAAATCCTGAGAATAACTCAAATACCGCCAGCGGTCTCTTCATTTTTGATGCGGGACGGCACGGCGTACATAGTGGTCGAACCCGATGACCAAAACATCAGTTTCGACTCTTTCACCAGTTCGTTGGCGATATTTTTTATATCACGCGGTTTGGCATCCGGGTCACACTCGTAAAAATCCTTGATATACAACTGCGGCTTCGGAGACTTCGCCGCTTTCTCAAGAATCTTCGCTTTCAGCTCATCTTTGCTTAAGGCCATGCTCAATCTCCTCTGTTGAACGAATCCAACCAAACCCGTCTGACCGGCGAGACCGATCAGACGGAATCAACACCATTACTTGATGTGGCTGGTGTACTTGAAGAGCGTGGTCGTTCTCCAGGTAGTATAGGCCAGACGGTAATCGTCGATACTCTTGTCGGTAAACGGAATATCACATTTCTCGAAGAATTTCTCCCAGCCAATGCGCTCCGCCCACTCACCAACGCGCTCGTATTTATTCGCGTCTTTGGCATAGGCTTCGAGAATCTTCCGGATGGCGGAAACCACTTCCGGCCAACGCGGCGTGTTATTGGGCAGGAAGGGAATAACCAGTTTCGAGAATTTCGGCGCCGACTTGGCGTTCGATACCTTACCGCCAACCAGAATGGCAATACCGTCGCCTTCCGGGTCGGCCAACGGCATAGCCGGGCACATGGTATAGCAGTTACCGCAGAACATGCAGCGCTCAACGGTTACCTTAACCGTTTTGATCTCTTTGCCATCCACCATCGCTTTATCCGGTTTAACGGCACCCAACGGACAGGAGGCAATGGCCAGCGGCAACTCGCAGACACCGGTGATACGGGTGTTGTCGATCATCGGCGGTTTGCGATGGATGCCGAGAATAGCGATATCGGAAGCGTGTACCGCACCGCACATGTTGAGGCAGCAGGCCAAAGCGATGCGAACCTGGGCCGGCAATTTCATCGAAGTGAAATAGTCGAACAGGTCATCCATAACCGCCTTGACCACGCCGGAAGCGTCGGTTGCCGGGGTATGGCAATGCACCCAACCCTGGGTATGAACGATATTGGTGACACCGGCGCCGGTGCCGCCAACTGGAAAATGCTTACGCGCTTTCAGTTCATCAAGTAAAGGCTGAACTTTTTCCTTCTTGTCAACCATGAACTCAATGTTGTTGCGAGTGGTGAAACGGAGGAAGCCATCGCAGCATTTATCGGCGATATCGCAGATTTCACGGATGAAGTTGATGCTCGCCAAACGGGCGAAGCCCACCCGTACCGTATAGACTTCATCACCGGTTTCCGATTTGTGCATCAGGACGCCCGGTTGCAGTATCTCATGCCACAGCCATTTGCCTTTGTTCGCCTTGATTACCGGCGGGAAGAGGTTTTCGTAGTATGGCGGACCCAGGTCGGAAATACGGCCATCCATCGGTTTATCCGGATTGTAGCCCATGATATTTTCTCCTTATGATGCTCTCTGTTAGTAAGTCAATTCCTCAACAAACGATACTTAGGCGGCGTGGCGGCGACGGAATTCCTGAACATCGCGCTGAAAACCGCCGGGAACCTCTTCGTCGGACCAGAAAACATAGGGGTTGGAACGCGGTTCTATGACCATCTGCGGAATCGCGTCGATCCCCATGACTTTGATGAAGGTGGGCAGACCGATGCGCTGCATGGTTTCACCAACGCGCTCACGGTTTTTACCGACTTCCATCCACCAGTCCCACACCTTCTCAATGAACTCGGTCAGTTCCTCGAATTCGTTTTCCTTTTCGATTTTCATAAAAGGAACGATCAGAGTAGAGAACTGCGCGCCATCAAGAATCGGGGCCTTGGCGCCGACCAGAATCGAAGCGCCGGTGTCTTTGCCAGGACGCAGGGCGCGCGGCATGACGTTGATGCAGTGCATACAACGGGTGCACTCGGCGTTGTTGATCTTCAGCTCGCCGCCTTCCATCTTCATGCATTTGGTCGGGCAGAGAGCGATGACCTCTTTTTCGATATCGAATTTGCCCCAGTCACGACCGGCATGGGCACCGCCGTTGGACGGGAATTTGCCGTCGATATAGCCTTTGACAGCGGCCTGATCAATGCGAATGTCGTCGCGCCAAGTACCGATAACGGAGATATCGGAGCGGGCGATGGCGGCCACACAGTCATTCGGGCAGCCGGAAAACTTGAATTTAAATTTATAGGGGAAGGCCGGGCGATGGATCTCATCCTGATACTTCTGGGTCAACTGATAGCAGACCTCCTCGGTGTCATAACAAGCCCATTCGCAGCGCGACTGGCCGATGCAGTTGGCCGGGGTGCGGAGGTTGGAACCGGAACCGCCAAGGTCCTGGCTCATGTCGTGAGTCAGATCCCAGAAGAAGGGTTCGAGATTCTCGGTACGGGTGCCCAAAAGAATGATGTCACCGGTGGAACCATGGAAGTTGGTCATACCGGAGCCGTGTTTTTCCCACAAATCCATCAACTGACGCAGATTTTTCGTGGTATAGTATTTCGATGACGGCTGAGCGACACGGATGGTATGGAAGTGCTCGACACCGGGAAATTTTTCCGGCACGTCGGCATAGCGGCCAACGATACCGCCGCCGTAACCGAAAACGCCGACGATGCCACCATGTTTCCAATGGGTGATCCTATCCTTGTAAGACAGCTCAAGGATGCCCAGAATGTCCCAACATTCCGGTTTGGTTTCGGCCTGGCGCTTGATGTCGGTCACGAAGCTCGGCCATGGGCCGGACTCCAGTTGATCCAACAGGGGCGTCGCATGTTTTGCCATGATCTTCCTCCTTTAATGAACGGTTTGTACTACGACCTCTCGCCACATTTCTACAATCTCTGCGGGTTCCCACGAAAGCCCGACTCGGAAAAGACCGGGGCATCTCTGAAGAACCGTTGTGTAACTACGGATACACCTACCACTTGCCGTTTGGCTGTTTGACACCATGTCGTCGATACGGCCCGTAATTTGGCCGAGAAAACAAGCGGGAAACAGGCATCATGGCTGAAAACCGGGCAGGAAAGTTGACTGCGGAGGATAGCGAAGGCCAGAATTCTTGTCAAGGTAAAAAAAGCCGCGCTTTACCGCCACATACCCACCTTACGCCCGCGTTTTACCCTGATCTGGCGGAGAAAACGCTTGGGTCAGCAAGTCCTTTTCCAGCCCTTCGGGTGCCGCCGCCCCAGCGGCGAGCGAGTCAAGAATGCGCGAGGCCAACACCTTGCCCAACTGCACGCCTTCCTGATCAAAAGAGTTGATGCCCCAGCAAAAACCTTGCATGACGATTTTCGCTTCGTAAATGGCGAGTAACGCCCCCATCGCATACGGAGTCAAGCGGTCGGCAATCAGAAGGAGGGATGGGCGGTTGCCGGGGAAACGGCGATTCGGGTTATCGTCGGCTTTACCGGTAGCCAGCGCCAGGGACTGCGCCAGCACGTTGGCCACCAGCTTTTGCTGTGACGTGCTGCCGTTTACCTGACAGTCTTGCCCGTATTGATTATGCAAAAAACCGATGAACTCCACCGGCACGATCTCGGTACCCTGGTGCAGCAGCTGATAGAAGGCATGCTGGCCGTTGGTGCCCGGCTCGCCCCAGAGCACCGGCCCGGTTTTATGGCCGACCGGCGTGCCAAAGGTGGTGATGGCTTTGCCGTTCGATTCCATATCACACTGCTGCAAATGGGCGGGAAAACGGTGCAGCGCCTGGCTGTAGGGCAAGACGGCCAGCGTCGCCGTATCGAGAAAATTGTGGTTCCAGATGCCTAAAAGCGCCATGAGCAGTGGCAAGTTTTTTCGCATATCCGTTTCTTCGGCCAGCTGGTCGATGACAGCGGCGCCGCGCAGAAATTCGAGCAAGCCCTGGTAGCCGACGACAAATCCCAGCGTCACCGATCCGACCATCGAGGTGGCGCTGTAGCGCCCGCCGATGTAATCGTACATATAAAAAGAACGCAGGTAATTGGCAGGATTATCCATCGGGCTGCCCTGGCCAGTGACGGCCAGGCAGTGCCGGTATGGATCGAGTCCCGCCACCCGCAGCCGCTCCCGCACCAGTTGCTCGTTGGCGCGGGTTTCGAGCGTCGTGCCGCTTTTTGAGACAATACAGACGAGGGTATGAGCCAGGTCGGTTTCGGCCAGCACCCTGGCGGCGTCATCGGGATCGACGTTGGCGATGAAGCGCGCCTCGCGACCCGGCAGGCTATAGGCGCGCAGGGCTTCGACAACCGAACGCGGGCCGAGGTCGGAGCCGCCGATGCCGATATGCAG
>DOMU01000227.1 GCA_003509305.1 Desulfobulbaceae bacterium
GGCCGAAATCCACCGCGTGCTCGCCCCAGGTGGCCGGGTCGTCTGCCTGGATACGACGCCGCCGAAGGGCCTTCTGGCGCCCTGCACCCGGCTGTACCTGGCCACGGTGGTGCCGCTGTTGGGAAAACTGCTGGCTGGGGATGAGGCGGCCTACAGCTACCTCACGGGATCGACGATGAACTTTTACGCCGCCGAGGAACTGGCCGCCTTGTTTGCCGCCGCCGGGTTCAATGATGTCGGCTTTACGCGGCTGATGGCTGGCTCCATCGCCGTGCATTGGGGCGAAAAGGCCGGCTGATTATTACGAGACACTATGCGACTTTCTCTCTTTGGCGAAAAGCTGACCGGTAAAGCCGGGATTCTGTCGTTGATGGATGACCTTGGCGCAGGCGTCACCGAGGACGGGCGCGAGATGATTATGATGGGCGGCGGTAATCCCGGTATTTTCCCGCCGATGCAGGAGGCGTTGCGGGCGCGGCTGCAAAAAATCGTCAGCGACCCGGCGCTTTTTCATCAACTGATCGACGCCTACGCGCCGCCGGGTGGCGACACCGCTTTTTTGCGCCTTCTGGCCGAACGCCTCGGTGCTGAACTGGGCTGGCCGATTGAAGCGGATAATATCTGCCTGACTAACGGCAGTCAGAGCGCCTTTTTCATGCTGCTCAACCTTTTCGCGGGCGAAGCCGAAGGTGGCCGCCACCGCAAGATACTGCTGCCGATGGTGCCGGAATATATCGGGTATGCCGATCTTGGCATTGGCGATGATTTTTTCCTGTCGATGCGCCCCGTTATCGACCCGCTGCCGGACAATCTCTTCAAATACCGTGTTGATTTCGCTAAGCTGGCGGAGTCAAGTGATATCGTCAACGATGTCGCCGCCATCTGCCTGTCACGTCCAAGTAATCCGACCGGCAATGTCGTGAGCGATGAAGAGCTACGAGAAGTTGACCGACTGGCGGAGTGTCTTGATATTCCGCTGATTATCGACGGCGCCTATGGACTGCCGTTTCCGGCCCTGGTCTACGGTCAGGGGCGCCCCTATTGGAGCGAACGGCTGATCTTCTGCCTGTCGCTGTCGAAACTGGGGCTGCCGTCGATCCGCTGCGGCATTGTCATCGCCAGCGCCGAAATCATCAAGAGAATCAGAGCGATGAACTCTATCCTCGCTTTATCGCCATCGAAGGTCGGGCCAATGATGATTGAGGAAATGCTCGTCAGCGGCGATATTTTCACCATCAGCCAGCAACGATTGCGGCCTTTTTATCAGCGGAAAATGGAAGCGGCGGTCGAGGCGGTACGGCGGTCTTGCGTTGGTATCAACTACCAGGTACACAAACCGGAGGGCGCTTTTTTCCTGTGGTTGTGGTTTCCCGGCCTGCCGGTGACCAGTTTGGAGCTGTACCGGCGACTGAAGCGGCGTGGCGTTCTGGTGGTGTCCGGGCATTATTTTTTTCCGGGTTTGCCGGAACCCTGGCCGCACAGCCACGAGTGTATCCGCGTCACCTATGTCCAGGACGAAGCGGTGGTTCGCCGTGGTATCGAGATCATCGCCGATGAGGTACGGGCGATTTTCAGCGGGTGTTCAGTTTGAAATGGAAGAGATGAAAAAATTACGAGTGCCGTTTCTTGTCATTTCGCTGGCGCTGCTGGTTGGTGCCAGCCGGGTTGTGGCCGGATGCGTCGAGGGCGATTGCCAGGACGGTTTCGGCATTTTGGTTGGTGACGATGGCCGACGCTACGAGGGCGAATTTCAGGGCGGCAAACTGCATGGCCAGGGGCGGTTGGTTTATCCTAACGGAGATGCCTATATCGGCCAGTTTGCCGACGGGCGTTATCGGGGGAGCGGTCAGTTGGTCACCGCCGCCGGCGATGTCTATACCGGCGTCTTCCGCGATGGTATGTTTTATGGCAAAGGAGATCTGCGCCGGGCCAGCGGCGAGCGCTACGTCGGCGATTTCATCTATGGGCGCTACCACGGCATGGGCGAGATAACGTTTCCCGATGGCCGGAAATACGAAGGCGAATTCAAAGACGGCTCTATCGAAGGTTTTGGCAAGCTGATTTTACCCGGCGGTTCCTCATACGATGGCATGTTTGTCAGCGGCAAGCCCGGCGGCAAGGGCGTGTATCACTATGGGAACGGCGACCATTACGAAGGTATGTTCAAAAGTGGCCTGCGCCATGGCCAGGGGACGATGGTCTGGAAAAACGGCTCGCGCTTCACCGGTCAATTCGTTAAAGATCAGCCGAGCCACGGTGAATTGTTCTACTTCAATGGATCACGCTATGTCGGCGATGTCCGTGACAATCTGCCCAATGGCCGGGGCATTTTTATCGGCGCTGACAAGAGCCGCTATGAGGGCGGTTTTGCCGCTGGCAGGCGGCAGGGTAAAGGCGAGCAGCGATACGCTGACGGTTCAAATTATATCGGCAGCTTCGTCGCTGACCTGCCGCACGGCAAAGGCCGTTGGCTGACGCCCGGCGGCGACAGGATTGCTGGCCGTTTCGAGCGCGGCCAGCCTCTGTCTTCAGAGGTGACCACGTCGGGGAATCCTCTTCTGCTCCAGAGCCTGTTGCTGGCGCATATCAGTAGCGCCACCGAGCGGGTGCCAGAGGCTGGTTTTGTCATCACCATCGAGAAAATCGCCATGCGGGAAAGCCGTAAACCGGCGCAAGAAACCGTAACCGTACAGAAAACCACACGGGAAAAGCGTGAACCCGTGGAGAGGGCGAACGGGGAAGAGAAAAGCGGCGGAGGGCAAACGGTTTTGCCTAGCATTAAAAAAGTTGTGATGAAAAGACGCGTGGCGCCACCGCCTGAACCGGTCAAAACAAGAACGTTGGCGACAGCCAAAACCGCGCCAATCGAGGAAGCACCGGTTACCAGCGCGAAACCGGCGCCAGTGGCACAAGCGCCAGCCACCCGGCCCAGCGCCGCTCTTGATGCTCTTCCGTCATCCGCTTTAAGCGCCAGCCAGGCGCGCGAGATCAATCGTTCCGGCCACCTGGCCCAGCAAAAGAAACCTGCCGCCACTGCCGAATCCAAGGAAACACCAGGCTGGCTGGCTGGCATGTTCAGTGATGACGATGCTCATGACGATAGGGTGCCGTCACGTCCGGTCAAATCGGCATCAGCCGAATCGGTCGCGGCCAACCCACCGATGGCCGAAGCCAAGCCGGTAGCATCGAA
>DOMU01000206.1 GCA_003509305.1 Desulfobulbaceae bacterium
ACCAGTTATGCCCTGTCTGAAACGCAGAAGTTCGGTCATGTCACCTATTTCTGGAATGGCAACAAATCCGGCTACATCGACCCGAAACTCGAACTGTATGAGGAAGTGCCCTCAGATAAGGTGCGTTTTGACGAGCGCCCATGGATGCAGGCCGGGCCGATCACCGATAAGGCGATCGCCGCCGTCTTGTCGGGCACATACCGTTTCATCCGCCTCAACTATCCGAACGGCGACATGGTTGGCCACACCGGTGTGCCGCAGGCAGTGCGGATGGCCGTCGAGGCGGTTGATCTCAGCCTGAACCGCCTGCTCGAAGCGGTGGAAAAGGCTGGTGGTATCGCCATCATCGTCGCCGATCACGGCAACGCCGAGTGCATGTGGACCGAGAAAAATGGCAAACGCCAGCCGATGGTCGCGCATACGAAAAACCCGGTGCCTTTCATCGTCGTCAACTATTGTGAACGGCTGAGGATCAGCGGCAGCGGTGTCGTAAATCCCGGCTTGGCCAACGTGGCCGCCAGCCTCTGTCAGATGTTGGGTTTTNNTTCCGCCGATTACGAGCCGTCACTCGTCGTGGTTGAACCGGCCTTTACGGCAGCCTGAAGATGGTGGAAACAATCAGCAAATCCGAGCGTAAGCGCCGCTGTCAGTGGCAGGAGGAACTGGCGCTGGCGCTTATCGCTTTGACCGACAGCGACCTGCGCCTCCTGCCCGCTGATGCCGAGACGCTACAGGTGATTCGCGACAGCCGCCGGCTGAAGGGCGGGGCGAAAAAACGGCAGATCAAATACCTGACCAAGCTGCTGCGCGAGCGCGAGGTCACGGCCATCCACGCTTTTCTCGAAGAAAGGAAGGGGTCACGTTTACGGACAAACCAGCGCCAGCACGAAGCCGAACACCTGCGCGACATTTTCATCAACGCGGCCATTGCCGCCCTCGAAGAGAGCCGTTTGCGGCAAATCCCCTGGGACGGCCAGTGGCAGAGCCGGGCGCTGGCTGAATTCCTCGCCGCCCATCCGCGGCTCGACGGGCGGGAAATCGGTCAATTGGCCACGAGCTATGCCCAGAGCCGCAACCGCCTCTACTACCGCGAACTGTTCCGCCTCATCAAAGCCGCCATTGACCTGGAAAGCCGGATTTGAGGCGTTGGGGTTGGGTGTCATGCCCGACTCATTTCTGGATGTTTGACGCCTGGTCCGTATATTTACCATGAAAAGAAAAATCGCTCTGATTGCCCTGCTCTGTACCTTCCCGCCGATGTCCACCGATATGTACCTGGCCGCCCTGCCAATTATGGTCAAGGAGTGGCATGAGTCGCTGTCGGTCATTAACCTGACTTTGGTGCTGTTTTTTGTCGCCTACTGCTTTGGTATGTTGATCTACGGCCCGCTTTCCGACCGCTATGGCCGTAAACCGCCGCTGTTGGCCGGTCTCGCCATCTATACCCTGGCCTCCGTTGCCTGCGCTCTGGCGCCCAACGCCCTGACCCTGATCATCGCCAGGATATTCCAGGCGCTGGGTGGCGCCGCCGCTTCGACCGTGGTGTTTGCCATCTGTAAGGATTTGTTCGAAGGCGCGGTGCGGCAGCGTGTCTTCGTGCAATTGGGAGTGATTACCGCCGGCGCTCCAATCCTGGCGCCGATTATCGGTGGCTGGATCATCAGCCTGGCTTCCTGGCGTTGGATTTTCGCGCTTTTGACGCTTTTTGGAGCTGTCTCGGCCATCGGCGTTTACCGCATGGAAGAAACCTTGAAAGAGCGTGGCGATGCCTCGGTGCCCCAGGCATTTATGGGCTATTTCCGTTTGTGTGGCAATATCCCTTTCATCCTGCTCACCCTTTCTTTTTCCTGCACCGGCCTGCCGCTCTTTGCCTTTCTTGCCGCCTCTTCCGATATTTACATCAGCAATCTCGGTTATGATGAACACCAGTACGGCCTGTTTTTTGCCGCCAACGCCTCGGCTTTTCTCATCGCGCCGCTCGCCTTCATGAAAGCGGGCAAGCACTTTCCCCTGCGCTGGCTGCTGCCGCTCAGCTACTTTGGCGTCCTCATCTTCGCCGCCTGCATCGTTGGCCAGACGCTGCCGCCGCCTTATACGTTGAAAGGGCTGCTGCCGCTGCCCTACACACTGGCGGTGCCGATGTGGCTGTTGACCTTCTCCTTTTCTTTTGGCCGTCCGCCAGGCAACAATCTGATCCTTGAACAGGTGAAAAAAGACGTCGGCGCCGCCTCGTCGATGATGGTTTTCATCTACTTCATCACGGGAGCGCTGGCGATGTGGGTCATCTCTTTGGCCTGGGCCGATAAAATCGCCGTCCTTGGCTGGATTGGCGTCGCTGGCGCCGCCGTTACCCTCTGCGGCTGGTTTGCCGCCCGCCTGTGGTTTAGCGTGAAGGTGTGACGGCGGTGATTGCTTCCCTCGCCTCTTTCAGCAGGTGGTCGCGGTACATATCGACAAAAGTCGTAATATCTTCCTGCCAACTGACGAAGGTGGAAATGCCCGCTTCATGCAGGCGGCGGTTTTCCAGGATGGAATTGGCCGGGCGGTGCGCCCTGGTCGGGTATTCGCTGGTGGCGCAGGGGGAGAGGCGATGCGGCACGTCCATCGCTTCAAGAAAATAACGGGCGCCTTCGTACCAGGTCGAGTGGCCTTCGGCGGTGGCATGAAAGACGCCGGTCAGCTCCGAGCCGAGCAGTTTCCTGATCTGCTGCGCCAGCGTGTATGACCAGGTGAGGGAGCCGTGCTGGTCGTTGACCACTTTGCGTTCCGTCTCCGGCGCCGCCAGCGACAGGCGCAACATGGTCTTGAGGAAATTTTTACCGAAGGCCGAATAGAGCCAGGCGGTGCGCAGGATGACATGATTGCCGAGGGTTTCGGCCACCGCCTGTTCGCCGGCCAGTTTCGATTTGCCGTATTGCGACAGCGGATTGACCGCGTCGGCTTCATCATAGGAGTCTGGCGGCGGGCGATGGCCGTCGAAGACGTAATCGGTGGAAATATGGATCAGGCGGCAGCCGTGCGCGCGCGCGGCCATGGCCAGATTTTTCGGGCCAATGGCGTTGGCCCGCCAGCATTCCTCGACATGGTCCTCGCAGGCATCGACAGCGGTATAGGCGGCGCAGTTGACGATGACGTCGGGTTTTTCGGTGGCGACACAGGCGGCGGCGCTTTTTTCGTCGCCAATATCGACGGCGGGAATATCACGGCCACAGACTTCGTGCTCTTGTCCAAGGATGTTGCGGCAGTCGGTGCCAAGCTGGCCGTTTGAGCCGACAATCAGGATTCTCATGCTTTTTCTCCAGCGATTTCAAGAAGATACTGGCCGTATTGGTTCTTCAGCATGTCGCTGGCCAAGCGCACTAACTGTTCTCGGCCGATATAGCCCTGCTGAAAGGCGATTTCTTCGATGCAGGCGATCTTCAGGCCCTGCCGTTCCTGCACGGTTTGGACGTAGCTGGCCGCCTGTTGCAGCGATTCGTGGGTGCCGGTGTCGAGCCAGCAGAAACCGCGTCCGAGTGGATGTACCTTCAGGCGGCTTTCCCGCAGATAATGGTTGTTGATGTCGGTGATTTCCAGCTCGCCGCGGGCTGACGGTTTTACCTGTTTGGCGATTTCCACCACCTGGTTGTCATAAAAATACAGGCCCGGCACGGCGTAGCGGGATTTCGGTAGTACCGGTTTTTCCTCGATACTGACCACCCGTTTGGCTCCGTCAAACTCGACGACGCCGTAGCGCTCCGGGTCGCGTACCAGGTAGCCAAAGATCAGGCCGCCTTCCTTCAGGGTGGCGCTCTCGCGCAAAAGCGCCGAAAAACCGGGGCCGAAAAAGATGTTGTCGCCGAGAATCAGCGCCACCGTATCGCCGCCGATAAACGATTCACCAATGAGAAAGGCCTGGGCCAGGCCCTCCGGGCGCGGCTGCACGGCGTAGGAAATGTTCAGGCCCAACTGCGAGCCGTCGCCGAACAGGTCGCGAAAATCCTGAAGATCGGCGGGAGTGGAAATAATCAGGATGTCGCGGATGCCGGCCAGCATCAGCACCGACAACGGATAGTAGATCATCGGTTTGTCATATACCGGCAGCATCTGTTTGCTGATCGCGCGGGTCAGGGGATAGAGTCTGGTGCCGGATCCGCCGGCGAGGATAATACCTTTCATGGACTGTGATAAAACTTGTGTTTTGTGAAAATATGCCGTTAGAATCGATAATGGATGCCTCAGATAGACGGAGCGCCGGACTATACTTAGCCATCCCGGAAATGAAAATGAAAAAACGCTGGCCAAGCCGACTTTGACGGCGAGGAGACGCATATGAATAAAAAAGCGCTGATTACTGGCGGCGCCATGGGGATAGGCAGAGAAATAGCCCGCCAACTGCTCGAAAGCGGTGTTGATGTCGTTATTGCCGATTTGCAAGAAACCGTTTTTGTGTAGACTGCATTACAAATTCTGTGCTGGGCATGGGTGGGGCAAGAGTCCTGTAAAATAGGAGGGTTAAAAATGAACAATTGGTTGATTTGGGTAACTTTAATTGCTGCTTTTATCACTATTCTTTCTACTATTTATTATTCTGGGCTTTTGATCTACCGTGCAATTGGAAAGAAAGAAATATTGAAAATCAAAAAGTTATATAAGACCAAATGTGAGCTGAAAAAGGAGATAAAAGAATTTAAAAATAAGAGAGGGAATCTTATTAACTATTCGCTAAATCGTTTAGATTTCTTAAGTCCCATAGACGCAGACAGGTTATTCTTAGAATCTCATGAAATTACAATAGTAGGTGTGTGCCTATCTCACGTTATTGATTTTATATATGACTACGAGCCTAAAGATCGCTTTTGGGGAAAACAGATCAAACTGATTGTTTCTGGAAATCACCAATTTCTTAATATGATTAATAAAGTTGAAGGAGAAAAAAGACCTAATTTAATAAATATGAATTTATCAAGAGCTAGAAAAATTGTTACTNNTAGTGCCAATCTGTCAATTAGCATGACAGTTTATCCTGTTTCATGCGGCATATCGCGATACGATGATATCCTTTTTCTGACGCCATATACACATATAGGAGGAGACAGGAGTCCGACATACAGAATCGACAAGGGAGAAAATGCGGAATTATTTGACCACTATAAAAACTATATGGAGAAACTTTTAGAGGCGGCTGTTAACGTCACAGCACAAGACACAGAAAAGAATCTTAAAGAAAAAATATTTGCGAAAATGTGCGACTCTCACCTCCTTAAAACGGAAGAATGTGTAGATTCGAATGTGCCTATCGCAATATTGTGTGATTTCCTCAAAAAGGAAATGCGCACACCTATTGCTACACTATTTAACCCGTATAGTGATAATCAACCAACTAAACCTTGAAATATGTTAAGCGGCAAAGAAGAAAGTATTCAGCAAGGTTCAAGGCACAAGCGGGCGTTTGGGAACTGTAAATTGAACTGTGCCATCTGCTAAATCTGAAGATGCCTAGCAATCAAAGCCGTAACCTGCGCCTCGCCGCTATTCTGCCTGGCCTGTGCCAAGATCGCGGCTGGCAGGCTCAGGTCGAAGCCTATGCGCTTTTAGCGCGCTGGCCAGAGGTGATCGACGCGGAAACCGCCGCCCACAGCCGCCCCGCTAAAATCACCGCCGGCGTCCTCTGGGTCGAGGCCGAAAATCCGGCCTGGATGCAGCAGCTTCAGTACCGCCGTGACGACATGCTGGCGGCGCTGAATAGCCGCCTCAGTCACGCCCGAATCAGAGAAATACGTCTCCGCCTGCCGGATAAATCAGCCGCCGCCGCGCCGGAAGAGAAGTCGCCAGCAGTGCGTTTTCTGCCGCCTGACCCCGCCGCCTTTGCCGATTTTACGCAGCTCGCCGCCGCCGTCAAAGATCCTGCCTGCCGTCAAGCCCTGATCAACTTCTGGTATCTTTCTCACGCCTGCCAGAAAGACGAGGAATTCTGAGCCGGAGATTGCTTTTTTTGCGGCGGTGTGTGTATATTGCCCACCCGTCTTTTCAACCTTTACCATCAAGGCGCCCGTGGCTCAGTTGGATAGAGCAACGGCCTTCTAAGCCGTGGGTCGCAGGTTCAAATCCTGCCGGGCGCGCCAATGGTTTCGGGTACTTATCCGCATAAGGCTCCCTTGGAACGAAAGTTCCGAGGGAGCTTTTCTTTTATTACTTGCCCTCTACAGGAGCCGGGAAAAATCTTGTGCTTCATGCCACTAAGGTTTACCATTTTTCCGCCTGTCATTCGCTCGTTGCCCCCGAAGTTCACCATGTTTTGAAGGATTCCATTATGGCTCTATTCACCAGAGAAGAAGCCTTGCGCTATCATTCGATAGCGCGAACCGGTAAGCTCGAAGTGCTCCCGTGCAAACCCTTCCGTAACCAGAAAGACTTGGCCCTGGCCTATTCCCCCGGCGTCGCCGAGGTCTGCCGCGCCATTCATGCCGACGCCGAAAAATCTTGGGAATACACCAACCGCGGCAACCTGGTCGCCGTTGTCTCCAATGGCACCGCCGTCCTTGGGCTTGGTAACATTGGCCCCAAGGCCGCCAAACCGGTTATGGAAGGCAAAGGGCTCCTGTTCAAAATCTTTGCGGACATTGACGTCTACGACATCTCGATCAATGCTCCTAAACCTGAGCAGGTCATCGAATTCTGCAAGATGCTCGAACCCACCATCGGCGGCATCAACCTTGAAGACATCAAGGCTCCCGAATGCTTCGAAATCGAACAGACGCTGATTGACGCCCTTGATATCCCCGTCTTTCACGACGACCAGCACGGCACGGCCATTGTCAGCGCCGCCGGCCTCATCAACGCCTGCGAGATCGCCGGCAAAAGGATTGAAGACCTGCGCGTGGTGGTCTCGGGAGCGGGCGCTGCCGCCATCTCCTGCTCCAAGCTCTACCTGGCTCTTGGCGTGCGCAAGGAAAACGTGGCCATGTTCGACTCCAGGGGCCATCTGAACAAAAGCCGCACCGGCCTGCACGCCACCAAGGCATTTTTCGCTGAAGCCCAGAAGACCGAATATAAAAACCTGGGCGACGCCATGAAAGGCGCGGACGTGTTCCTCGGCCTGTCCCAGGCGGGCCTCGTCACGCGGGATATGCTCAAAGGCATGGGCAAAAACCCCGTCATCTTCGCCATGGCCAACCCCGACCCGGAAATTTCCTACGACGAGGCGAAAGCTGTCCGTCCTGACGCCATTATGGGCACCGGTCGCTCGGACTTTCCCAACCAGGTCAATAACGTTTCCGGCTTCCCCTTCATCTTCCGGGGCGCCCTCGACACCGGCGCCAAAAAGATCAACGAGGAGATGAAAATGGCCGCCGCCAAAGCCATCGCCGCTCTCGCTCACGAGCCTGTCCCCTCGGATATCTGTGATATGTACGGCGTCAAAGAGCTGAAGCTGGGGCTTGATTACGTTATGCCGAAGGCCCTCGACTTCCGCCTGCTTGAATGGGAAGCCCCCGCCGTGGCCCAAGCCGCCATGGATTCGGGCGTGGCCACGAAAAAGCTCGATATGGCCGCCTACAAGACCGCTCTGCGCGGGCGCATCGACGATGCTCACAGGCGTCTGCGCGCTCACTTGGATACCTACGACCTGAGCGCGATCTAACCGCTCCGCCGGAAGGGATAAAGCTCGGCCTTCTCCGGATACCTGGCGCTCCTTCTTTATCTTGCCACGGTGCTTCTCCTCTGACGGCATTCAACCAGTCCTCTCAGAGGAGAATATCGGTGTAGCCGACAGGGGGAGTCATAAGAAGCCGGAGGAAAGACGAGTGCATCCTGAAATGAAAAATGNNAGGAGTAAACAGCGTGGCAATTCAGTCAGTTGCCGCAGAGGCGCGAGCGCCAGCCACGATCACGATCGGAGACTCCATCCATGTCCATACCCTCGTATGCCACCCACAATCCGCGGGCCAACTGCCGCAGTTCGGCCTACCTGGACTGGCTCCAGATGCTTTCCGGAGCTTGCCTCGTCATTTTCATGATCATGCATCTGTTTTTTGTCGGCAGTGTGATTATCAGCCCCTCGCTGATGAATGGCCTGTCAGACGTCTTTGAGTGGACCGGGATGGCGCAGATCGGCGGCCCGGTCATCTTCTTCCTGCTTCTTCTCCACTTTGTGCTGGCCGCCCGCAAGATACCGTTTGCCTCGAAACAACAAGGGATCATGCTCGCCGACGCCAGACGCATGCACCATCTCGACACCTGGCTGTGGGTCATCCAGGCGGTATCGGGCATGGTAATCCTGGTCATGGGTTCAATTCATCTGTGGACGGTTTTGACTGACCTGCCAATTACCGCCGAGAAGAACGCCATGCGCCTGCGGGACAGCGCTGGCTGGGTCTCTTTCTATGTTGTATTTATTCCCATAGTATGGCTGCATACGGGGATCGGCTTTTACCGCATCATGGTCAAATGGGGTGTCGTCGGTATTGATGGACGCTCCAGTCTGCGCCAAAAGGACGCTCTGGTTGTGGCGGCGGCGATGATTATCGGTTTCGCGACGCTTTTGCGTTTTATCTTCCTTTCCAAATAGATACCCGGTCATGCAGATATTCCAATCAGATATTTTGTGCATCGGCGCGGGACTTGCCGGCGAGCGTGTGGCTGTTGAGGCCGCCGACAACGGATTTTCCGCCATCTGTCTCTCTTTGGTTCCCTCCCGGCGCTCCCATTCCTCAGCCGCCATGGGTGGTATGCAGGCGGCTCTCGGCAACTCGGCCATGGGCGAAGGCGACTCCCCGGATGTGCACTTCGCCGATACGGTCAAAGGTTCCGACTGGGGATGCGACCAGGAAGTGGCTCGTATTTTCGTCAACAACGCGCCGATAGCCATGCGTCAGATGGCCTTCTGGGGCGTTCCCTGGAATCGCGTGGTCGCGGGCGAGCAGACCTATTACAAGGGCGGTAAACCCTTTCAGGCGTATGAGAAGCTGGAAAATGAAGGGCTTATTCACTCCCGTTCCTTCGGTGGCACGGCCAAGTGGCGCACCTGCTACACTTCGGACGGCACCGGCCACGCCGTGCTCTATGCCTTGGATAATCGCGCCACCCAGCTGGGTGTCGAGGTGCATGACAAGACCCAGGCTATTGCCCTGATCCATGACGGCGTCACCTGCATGGGCGCCATCGTGCGCTGCATGAAAACCGGCGAACTGCGCGCCTATTTGGCCCGGGCCGTACTGATCGCCACGGGAGGCTATGGCCGCATCTACCGCGCCACCACCAATGCCGTGATCTGTGACGGCGATGGTATGGCCATTGCTCTCGATACCGGCGTCGTGCCCTTCGGTAATCCCGAAGCCATCCAGTTCCACCCGACCGGCGTTGTTCCGACCGACATCCTGGTCACCGAAGGCTGCCGGGGCGACGGCGGCACGCTGCTTGACGTCAACGGATACCGCTTCATGCCCGACTACGAACCAGAGAAGCAGGAGCTGGCCTCCCGCGATGTGGTCTCGCGGCGTATGATCGAGCATATGCGCAAGGGTTTCGGCGTCAAGAGCGTTTACGGCGAGCACCTGTGGCTGGATATCCGCCACTTGGGCGCGCATCACATCCATACCAAGCTGCGCGAAGTGGAGGACATCTGCCAGTCCTTTTTGGGCGTTGACCCCGTAACCCAGCTCATTCCCGTGCGCCCCACCCATCACTACTCAATGGGCGGCGTGCGCACCAACAAAGACGGCGCCGCTTACGGCCTGAAAGGGCTGTTCGCGGCCGGTGAAGCCGCCTGCTGGGATATGCACGGCTTCAACCGCCTGGGCGGTAACTCGCTGGCCGAAACCGTCGTCGCCGGTATGGTCATTGGCGGTAAGGTGGTGGAATACCTGAAAGGCACGGACCGCGTGTTCAAAACCGAAAGTATGCGCGATGCCGCGGCCAGACAAAAGGCCCGCATCCAGAGCCTCATTTCCGGGGCAAAAGGCGGCGAGGACGTCTATGCTGTGCGCGAGGCCATGTACGACGCCCTCATCCTCGGGGCCGGTATCTTCCGCAACGGCAAAGATTTGCAGACGAGCATCGAAAAACTCACCGCCGTCCTCGACCGTGCCCGCCGTGTCGGGCTGAAATCAAACGGCCTGGGGGCTAGCCCGGAACTGGCGCTTGCCCTGAAAATTGAGGGACAGGTGAAACTGGCCCTGTGCGTGACCCATGCCGCTTTGAACCGCGCCGAATCCCGTGGCGCCCATACCCGTGAGGATTTTCCCGAACGCAACGACCGCGACTGGCTGAAGCGCACGTTGGCCATCTGGCCCGACCCCGTGGCGGTCAAACCCATCCTCAATTACGAACCGGCCACCACCGTCTTCGAGATGCCTCCGGGCGATCGTGGTTACGGTGGTGGCAAGATCATTCCCATGGACAACCCGCCCGAGGCCGCCACACAGGCCGCCAGGGCACAAGGGAGCGAGAAATAATGGCCAGAACGCTTACCTTTAGTATTTTCCGTTATAATCCGCAGGATCCCGCTTCGGTTCCGCATATGCAGGAGTTTCGCCTTGAGGAGACCGAGTCGATGACCCTCTTCATCGCCTTGAATCGCCTCCGCGAGGAACAAGACCACTCACTGCAATTTGACTTCTGCTGCCGGGCCGCCATCTGCGGCGCCTGCGCCATGGTTATAAATGGCCGCCCTGGCTTGGCCTGCCATAGCAAGACCAAGGATTACCCGGACAAAATCACCCTCATGCCCCTGCCCGTCTTCAAACTGATTGGCGATCTTTCGGTCGATACGGGCACATGGTTTCGCGGCATGGCCAAACGTGTTGAGTCCTGGTGCCACACCAAAAAAATTTTTGACCCCACGGCCCAGGAGGAACGCATGGACAACGCCCTGGCCGAACGCATCTACGAGCTTGACCGCTGCGTCGAATGCGGCTGCTGTGTCGCCGCCTGTGGCACGGCCCTCATGCGTGACGATTTCCTCGGCGCCGTCGCCCTCAACCGTGTCGCCCGCTTCGTCCTTGACCCTCGCGATGAGCGGAGCGAGCAGGATTATTTCGACATCATCGGCACCGACGAGGGCGTCTTCGGCTGTATGGGGCTCCTCGGCTGTCAGGACGTCTGCCCCAAGAGCCTGCCTCTGCAAGAAGTCCTCGGTAAACTGCGCCTGAAGATGGCTTTTGCCGCCGCTAACCACCTGCTGCCCAGGTTCTTGCGCCGCGAGATTAAACTGTAGGCAAGGGATTGCCGCCCCTGGAATCCGGCTGGGGGCGGTGTCAAAGGCAAAAAAGGGAATACGTTTCGCCGTGTCCCTGGTAACGGCGCCATCCTACTCCAGCACCGTCATATAGCCGTCAATGACGTCAAGGCCACGCCGCCAGAATGCCGGATCATTCAAGTCGAATCCTAAAGGCGCCAGCAGCTCACTCGGCGATTGCGAACCACCCGCCGCCAGCAGATTCAGATATTTGCCGATAAATGCCTCGCCCTCCTCCTGATAGCGGCCATAGAGGGAAAGGGTCAGCAGTTCGCCGAAGGCATAGGAATAGACATAGCCCGGTGTGGCGAGAAAGTGCGGAATGTAGCTCCACCACAGGCCATAATCTTCAGTCAGGGTAATGGCGTCGCCAAACATTTCCCTCTGTGTATCCAGCCAGTGACGGCTGAAATCTTCGGCGCTCAGTTCTCCCCGTTCGCGGCGGCTGGTGTGCATCCGCGCCTCGAAACGGTTCATTGCCGTCTGGCGGAAAACGGTGGCGAAGATGGATTCCAGCTTGCCGGCGACAAAAGCGTTGCGCTGGGCCGAACCATCCAGCTCGCGCAGCCGCTGGTTGAAGAGTAAAAGTTCGGCGAAAACCGAAGCGGTTTCGGCGAGCACCAGCGGCGTATCACTGCCGTAATAGCCCTGTCTGGCGGCCAAGACCTGATGGATGCCGTGCCCCATTTCGTGAGCGACGGTTTCGACATCGCGCCAGGCTCCCGTGTAGTTGATCAGCAGATAGGGATGAGTATCCGGCGTTACCGGATGGGCGAAGGCGCCGCCGCGTTTGCCGTGCTGCAGCCGGGCGTGAATCCATCCTTCATCAAAAAAAGTCTTGGCTCTGTCGTGTAATTCGCCGGAAAAGCTGGCAAAAGCCGCAAGCACCATTTTCTGGCATTTTTCCCAGGGGATGGCCGCCGTATCCATATCCGGCAGCGGCGCGTAGCGGTCATAATCAAAAAGCTGGTCATAGCCGAGCGTCTTTTTCTTCCAGCGGTAGTAACGGGTCACCAGGTCGTAACGCGAGCAGATCACCGTGATCATGGTGTCAACCACTTCGTCCCCGACCTGGTTGTCGAGGTTCATGGCGCTGAGCCAGCCGGGGTAGCGCCGTCTTCTGTCGTCGAGCATCTTGTCGGCGGCCAGAGTATTGAAGATGTGGGTTAAGATGTGGGCGTTGGCCTCA
>DOMU01000179.1 GCA_003509305.1 Desulfobulbaceae bacterium
TGGTTTCATCCATGTGCCGCTCGACATCGCCGACCGCCGGGTTATCGAGGAATTATTTGAGAAAAATCAATATGATGTGGTGGTAAATCTGGCGGCCCAGGCCGGTGTGCGCTACTCGCTTGTCAATCCCCACGCCTATGTCGATACAAATATCGTTGGCTTCGTCAACCTGCTTGAGGGCTGCCGCCATTGCCGGGTCAAACATTTTGTCTATGCCTCATCCAGCTCGGTTTACGGCGCCAATACCAACATGCCCTTTTCCGTGCACGATAACGTCGATCATCCGGTGTCGCTCTACGCCGCTTCGAAAAAATCCAACGAGTTGATGGCCCATACCTATAGCCACCTCTTTGGTCTGCCAACCACTGGCCTGCGCTTCTTCACCGTCTATGGCCCCTGGGGCCGGCCTGACATGGCGCTGTTTCTGTTCGCCAGAGCTATCCTCGCCGGTGAGCCGATTGACGTCTTTAATTACGGTAATATGGAACGGGATTTCACCTATATCGACGATATTGTCGAAGGCGTTTTCCGTGTCATGCAGAAACCGGCGGCCCCGAACCCGGACTGGAGCGGTGATCATCCAGACCCGGCGAGCAGCTGTTGCCCATGGCGGGTGTATAACATCGGCAACAACGCCAAAGAGAGATTGCTGCGCTACATTGAAGTGCTGGAAAAATGCCTCGGCAAAACGGCGAAGAAAAACATGCTGCCACTGCAAGCCGGCGACGTGCCGGCCACCTACGCCAACGTTGATGATTTGGTGCGGGACTTTGACTATAAACCGGCGACAACAATTGACGACGGTATCGCCCGCTTCGTTGACTGGTACAGGAAATATTTTGGGGCCTGAAACAGCTTGATCAGGCCATGATTTCTTTTTTCGTGATGGCTTCGGCCTTAACCCGGTCGAGCAGTTCGGCCAGCACCGGCTTGATGTTTTCCCGGATGTCGCCGGCGACGATAATGAAGAGCAGGTCATCCCCCGGCTGAAAACGGCCCTCCTTCGCCTCAATGACAATCGCGTAAATGCCGGGCCGCTTCAGGTATTCCTGACGGAGAGCCTCAATCTTGGCAAGGTCGGGATGGACTTCGAGGGCGATGACGGTTCCGTGGCCTTGACGTGACCAGTTGCGTACCACGCCGTTGTGAATGAGGATCATGCCGACATGATCGGTAAATCCGGGTTGCCGTTTCAAAGCGGTGATGGCTTGACTGATGTCCATGGATGCCTCCGGGGCGTGGTTTTCGATTGCGGGTTCTTCAGCTCTGCGGGGTGGATCGAGACTGCCTGGCGGCGAAACGACCGGAGGCCAACGGCAGGCGCAGCTTGTGTCCTTGAGGAATCGGCGCTTTCCCGGTCAAGGCTGGAGACAGAAGCGCCGGGTTATGTCTGCTGATCTCCTCGCGACCAAGGCCGGTGGCCCGTTCTATTTCACCGATGTAGGACGGGCGGACGATGACGTGGCGTCGTGACGGTTTCGGCTGCTGACGAGCCACAGCCGGGTCATTTTCCAGGCGTTTGGCCACGCGCAGAGCGGCGAGGAATTCGGAATAAAAATTACGCGCCGCGAATTTGAAATGCCCTTCTTCATATTCGCGGAAGATGCGTTCGTAGCCGCCCAAGGCGCTTTTCGCCCGCATCATGCCGTTGGCGCCGTAGTTGTAGGCGGTCAGCGACAGTGGCCAGCTTTGCAGCTTGTCGTAGTTGTCGCTCAGGTAGCGGGCGGCGGCATCGGTGGCGAGAATCGGATCGAGACGCTCATCAACGGTGTCGGAGATGTGAAGAAAATCCTGCCCGGTTGAACGGGTGAATTGCCAGATGCCGGCGGCACCGGCTTTACTGCGTGCTTCGACGACGAATGACGATTCGACATGCGGCAGATAGGCAAGCTCAAGCGGCAGACCGTAATTCCGAAAAATCTTTTTGATTTCCGGCATATAGGCGCCGGAGCGGATAACACCCGCGCGGAAACGCTCCTTCAGGCCGCGTTGGTTGCGGATGTTTTCCGCCGCGATGGCCATGCGGCCCAAGGCATTTCCGCCGTTGAACAGAGCTNNTTCCTCGGCATCGGTGGGCCTGGCACCCCGCGACAGCCGCGTCAGCATATCTTTGTAAAAGGCCGTCGCCTGCTCCAGCCGTGCCTGGTTCCAGGCCGCCGCGCCGGGGATATTTTTATCCCACAGGGTGACACTGCCATAGACGAGCGACAGGTCGCGCCGGTCGTGCAGGAGCGCTGTATTTTCCGACACTGAGCCGTAAATTTTTTCCCAGAAGGCGACATTCGGGCGAATGGATTCATACAGCGGGAAAAGAGCGCTGGCCTGGGCGGCGAACGGTGAGGCGCACAAAAACGCGGCAATAAAAAGCACAGGCGAAAGGAGAGCGAAACGAGATGGCGACATGGCTGTTCTCCTGCAAAGTAATGGGCGAGGCCGTGCGGAATCACATCTTTTAGTATAGCATAGGCGGTGTGAAAATCAGAAATTTTACGGTTAACTTTTCCTGCCTGATTAATAAAGAAATTTATGAACACCTACCAACCGATTATCGGCGCCCTGGGTTATATCCTTTCCCCTGACCGCAAGCGGACACTTTTGGTGCACCGGAACAAACGCCCAGGCGATCAGCATCTGGGAAAATATAATGGCCTCGGCGGTAAAATGCTCCCCGGCGAGGATATCCATGCCTGTATCCGACGCGAAATTTTTGAAGAAGCGGGCATCATCTGTATGCAAATCGCCCTGCGCGGTATTATCAACTGGACTGGCTTTGGCCCGCATGGCGAAGACTGGCTGGGTTTCATTTATCGCATTGACGCCTTCAGTGGCGAACCGTTTGCCGGTAATGAGGAAGGCGATCTGGTCTGGGTCGAGGTGGCGCACATGATGGAACTGCCAATGTGGGAAGGGGACCGCCATTTTTTGCCGCTGGTCTTTGATGACGACCCGCGCATCTTTTCCGGTTACATGCCCTATGCCGACGGGCGCCCGCTTGCTTGGAGTTTTCAGCGCATATGAGAAAAAATGTCACGTCCGGCGCGTGTTTTCCGTGATACTGGCGGAAAGGCGTATCCATTCAACCCAAAGGAGAAAAAATCATGCGTTTTTATGCCAAGTTCCTGCCGATTTTACTGATTTTCCTCACCGCCTTTTTTACCATTGCCATTGTCTCTGACGAGGCTGAAGCCCGCGCCCGCGGTGGTGGCCGCAGCTTTTCCAGCTCGCCGGCGCGTTCGGCCCCGGCCTCGAC
>DOMU01000087.1:0-227 GCA_003509305.1 Desulfobulbaceae bacterium
GGCACGGCCCAGAACCCGGATGTCTATTTCACCGGGCGCGAGACGGTGAACAAGTTCTATGCCGTGACGCCCGCCATTGTCCAGGAGACCATGGATAAGCTGGCGAAAATCACCGGTCGCCAGTATCACTTGTTCGATTATCACGGCGCCCCGGATGCCACCGATGTCGTGGTCATGATGGGCTCCGGCTGCGAAACCGTAGCCTCGACCATTGATTATCTCACCGC
>DOMU01000087.1:255-384 GCA_003509305.1 Desulfobulbaceae bacterium
GGTGATGCCCAAGAGCGTGAAGCGCATTGCCGTGCTCGACCGCACGAAAGAGCCAGGTTCCATTGGCGAGCCACTGTATCTCGATGTCCGCGCCGCCGTCGGCGAAGCGGTCGAGAAAAACCCCAGCGC
>DOMU01000087.1:391-10432 GCA_003509305.1 Desulfobulbaceae bacterium
TGATCCTGTCCGGGCGTTACGGTCTTGGCTCCGCCGAGTTCACGCCGGCCATGGTCAAGGCGGTGTTCGACAACATGGCTGCTATGGCGCCGAAGAACAAATTCTGCGTCGGGCCACATGACGATGTCATGCTGACCAGCCTCGACTACGATCCGGCCTTCAACGTCGAGGGTGACGATGTTTACCGTGCCATGTTCTATGGTCTCGGTTCCGACGGCACTGTCGGTGCCAACAAAAACACGATCAAGATCATCGGTGGCGAAACCGACAACATGGCCCAGGGCTATTTCGTCTACGATTCAAAGAAATCCGGTTCAATCACCACCTCGCATTTGCGCTTTGGCAAAAACCAGATCGTCGCTCCCTATCTGATCAACAAGGCCAACTTTATCGCCTGCCATAACTTCACCTTCCTTGATCAGTACGATATGCTGGCCAACCTCGAAGAAGGCGGTACCTTCCTGTTGACCACCGGTTTCAAGAAAGATGAAATCTGGCATCACCTGCCGTCAAAGGTGCAGCGCGATCTCGTGGCCAAGAAGGCGAAATTCTTCATTATCGACGCCATTTCTCTGGGACAGGCTTTAGGTCTTGGGGCGCGCATCAATATGATCATGCAGACGGCCTTTTTCATGATCTCCGGCATCCTCACCAAAGAAGAGGCGATCGCGGCGATCAAGAACGCCATTAAGAAGACCTACGGCACCAAGGGCGACAAGGTGGTCAAGATGAATTACGACGCCGTTGATGCCGCCGTCTCTAATATCGTCGAAGTGCCGCTGTCGGATAAGATTGACGGCCATCCGATGCCGCCGACGGTACCGGATGACGCCCCTGCCTTCGTCAAGGAGGTAACGGCGACGATGATCCAGGGCAAGGGTGACCAGTTGAAGGTGTCGCAGATGCCCGCCGATGGCACCTGGCCAACCGCCACCACCCAGTACGAAAAGCGCAATATCGCCGTCTTCTGCCCAGACTGGCTGCCAGAGAACTGCATCCAGTGCGGCCAGTGCTCTCTCGTCTGCCCGCACGCCGCCCTCCGTATGAAGATTGTTTCCGCCGCCGCCGCGGCCAAAGCGCCAGCCGGTATGAAGTTCGCCGAGGCGACTGGCAAAGAATTCAAGGGCGAGAAGTTCAGCATCCAGATATTCACCGAGGATTGCTGCGGCTGTACCCTGTGCATGAATACCTGCCCAGCCAAGACCAAGGCCCTGGAAATGACCAAGAATACCGACGATCTGCGCGACGCCGAGCGTCCGAAGGTGAAGTATTTCCTCAGCCTGCCGGAGACCGAAGCCGGTCGGGTCAGCGCGGCGACGGTCAAAGGCAGCCAGTTGCTGCGGCCCCTGTTCGAGTTTTCCGGCGCCTGTGCCGGTTGTGGCGAAACTCCCTATATCAAGCTGGTCAGCCAGTTGTTTGGTGACCGTATGGTTGTCGCCAACGCCACCGGCTGCTCGTNNCGCGGGCTGCGGCGAGACCCCCTACGCCAAGCTGGTAACGCAGCTGTTCGGCGACAGGATGTATATCGCCAACGCCACCGGCTGTTCCTCCATCTGGGGCGGCAGCGCGCCCTCCACCCCCTACACCAAGAACAAACAGGGCAAGGGCCCGGCGTGGGCCAACTCGCTGTTTGAGGATAACGCCGAATTTGGCCTGGGGATGCGCTTCTCCATCAATAAACTGGCCATGCAGGCGGCGGAGATCCTCACGGCGCTGGCCGCCACCGGGGCGATTGACCAGAGTATGGCCGAAGCCCTGCTGAAGGCGCCTCAAACCAATCAAATAGAGATCGAGGCCCAGCGCGGTCGTGTGGACGCCCTGAAAACGGCGCTCGCCGCCCTGCCGCAGCCAGAGGCCAAGCGGCTTTTGACCATGGCCGATTATCTGGTGAAGAAATCGGTATGGATCATCGGCGGTGACGGCTGGGGCTACGATATTGGCTATGGCGGCCTTGATCATGTGCTGGCTTCCGGGCAGAACGTTAACGTGCTGCTGCTTGATACCGAGGTGTATTCGAACACCGGCGGCCAGATGTCGAAATCGACGCCACGTGGCGCGACGGCGCAATTCGCCTTCAACGGCAAGAAAACGCCGAAGAAAGATATCGGCATGATTTTTTCCACCTACGGCAATATTTATGTCGCCCGCATCGCTGTGGGGGCCAACCCGAACCAGGCGGTCAAGGCCATTGCCGAGGCCGAAGCCTATGACGGCCCCTCGCTGATCATCTGCTATGCCCATTGCATCAACCACGGTATCGATATGGCCAAAGGGTTGGAGCAGCAGAAAAAGGCGGTTGCCTGCGGGCACTGGCCGTTGTACCGCTACAACCCGGTTTTGGATGAGGAAGGGAAAAATCCTTTCATCATCGACAGCAAAGAACCGACGCTGCCTTTTGCCGACTATGCCTTTGGCGAAAACCGTTACCGCGCTTTGAAGCAGATCAACCCGCAGCACGCCGACGAGCTGATGGCCGAGGCGCAGCGGGATGTCCTCCGCGCCTGGAAGTCGCTGCAAGGCCGGGCGGCAGCGATGGAACCGGAAAAGAAATAAAAAAAGGGTTTGCGGAAAAAAAGGGTGGCTGCAAACCACCCTGAGAGAGTACGGGGGAACGGCTTCTTGCCGCTCCCCCGTGCTTTTTTAGAGAAAGGGAGTTCGGTGCCGCGAGTTTGGACAGATTGATGCTCTGAGTCTCCGCGCCGCTTCGCTTTTATTGCCGCTGGCGTGTTCAGGTGTGTTGCGTACACCCATGCCCTTCTCTCTCCGCCAAAGTCATGCTGCTGAAGTCCCTCAAGTATGCTTTAAGCATCACCCACCCATCGTCCCCTTTGTCGGCTGATAGAAAACGCCCATCCTGGCTTTTCATCGAAGTACGCCGTCATAATTTTCGGCTTTTCTACCTTCTTTCTTCTTCAAAGAAGATGGAGACCGCGATAGTTCCTCTGTTAAAAAATTCTTGACAGTATTCTTTATCTTCGATAAGTACTGGTTCAAAATATAAGTAAATATTACTTATTTTTTTAATTTGTCCTTTGAAGACGAGAGCATACCAGCGTAATAGTGTAATTATACATGTATATATTCTTCCAATATATTGTGAGTAAAACTTATTTATTATCGGAAATGAGAGGGAAAGCTCATCCACCCCACCGGAAAAATAAAAGGTTAGCCATACGATATGCGCGCCTTACTCGAGGAAAAGGCGCTTGAGATCATCACCATTCCTACGGAGGTAAAAGCATGTATCTGACTCAGGGGTTGCATCGCGCGGTGCAGCAAAAAGCGGACAACATCGCGACTCTCTTCGGAACGAGACAGACAACTTTCCGCCAATTAGCCGATCGTGTCGCACGCCTCGCCGGCGCCCTGCAGAATCTGGGCATGCAGCCAGGCGACCGCGTCGCGATGCTGGCGCAGAATTCGGATTATTATCTGGAGTATCAAATGGCCGTGCCCTGGGGGGCCGGTGTCTTGAATCCCTGTAACACCCGCTGGTCCGCAGCAGAGATACTTTATGCGCTGGAAGATTCAGGCTCATTGATTCTGATCGTCGATGAAACGTTCCGGGCGATGGCGCAAACATTGCGCGACAAAACGTCGACGGTGCGCGAGTTCGTCTATTGCGGTGACGGCCCCGTACCCAAAGGAATGCATGGTTACGAAGCACTGATCGCGAAAACGGCACCCGTTGAGGATGCATTGCGGCGAGGTAACGATCTTGCTGGGATTTTTTACACCGGGGGAACGACGGGCTTTCCCAAGGGCGTGATGCTGACTCATACGAATATGATAAGCAGCGGACTTGCGTTGCTCGGGGAACGCTTCGCAAAGCCGGACGCGGTGTATTTGCATGCGGCGCCGATGTTCCACCTCGCCGACATAGGCATGGCCATGCCGCACTGGATTGAAGGCAATACACATACCGTCATCCCGTCCTTTTCGCCGGTACTCGTGCTCGACACGATTGAACGCCATCGGGTCACACACGTGTTGTTAATTCCGACGATGATCCAGATGCTGGTCGATCATCCCGCAATGCGTGAGCCGCGCGATCTCAGCAGCCTACAGGTAATTGTTTATGGCGCTTCGGCGATTACAGAAGCGGTGCTTGATCGTGCTATGGACGCTTTACCTGGCATCGAGTTCATGCAGGCATATGGGATGACCGAGTTGGCGCCGGTTGTCTCTGTCAGTCCAGGTTGGGCTCACCAGGACGAGGGGCGCAAGGTTGGCAAACATCGGTCAGGCGGACGGGCTATCTATTGCAGTGAAATACGCATTGTCGACCCGGAAGGCCGGAAGGTGCCATTGGGGACCACTGGCGAGATCATCGCGCGGGGGCCGAATGTCATGCTGGGCTACTGGGGAAAGCCCGAGCTGACCGCCGCCGTATTGCGGAATGGGTGGATGCACACTGGGGATGCAGGATACATGGAGAAAGACGGTTTCATTTATGTCGTCGATCGATTGAAAGACATGATCATCAGTGGCGGTGAGAACGTCTATTCGGCTGAGGTCGAGAACGCCATCACTCAGCATCCTTCGGTTGCCACCTGCGCCGTGATTGGCGTGCCGGACGACAAATGGGGGGAATCGGTGCATGCCGTCGTCGTGCTGAAGGCAGGCATGGAGTTGACTGCCGAGGCGCTCACCGCGCACGTAAAGTCGCTGATTGCCGGCTACAAATGTCCGCGCAGCGTTGAATTCCGTGAGGAATTGCCGCTGTCCGGAGCTGGCAAACTCCTCAAGACCATGTTGCGCAAGCCGTTCTGGGAAGGCCACGAGCGGCAAGTACATTGATTGTCAAATTATTACAATTAAGGAGCAACCATGAGTTCATCTGTGATTGTTGCCGGTGTCGGCATGATTCCGTTTTCAAAACCGGGCGCCAATGAGACATACCCGGTGATGGCCAGCGGCGCGATTCGGGCGGCGCTCGCAAACGCGGGCATCGACTACCAGCATGTTCAGCAAGCCTACGCTGGCTATGTGTACGGCGACTCAACGGCTGGGCAGCGCGCCCTGTACGAAGTCGGCATGACGGGTGTTCCAGTCATCAACGTCAACAACAACTGCGCGACCGGCTCGACCGCCCTCTATCTCGCACGTCAGACGGTGGCCAGTGACGCCGCCGACTGCGTACTGGCGTTTGGCTTTGAGCACATGAAGCCGGGTGCGATCGGCGCGGTTTTTGAAGACAGGCCCAGCCCATTCGAATTGTTTGAAAAGGCGACGGACGAGTTGGTCGATGTCAAAGGCGTTCCGTTGGCATTGCGTTATTTTGGCGGCGCCGGATTGGCGCATATGCGGGAATTCGGCACCAAATTGGAAACATTCGCCAAGATTCGCGCCAAGGCGAGCCGTCATGCCGCGAACAATCCTCTGGCGCTGTTCAAAACGGTTGTATCCGAAGAAGATGTCATGGCCTCGCCGATGATGTGGCCTGGCGTTATGACGAGACTCATGGCATGTCCGCCCACCTGCGGTGGCGCCGCGGCGGTTCTGGTATCTGAAGCCTTCGCGAAAAAACACGGTCTCGACGCCAGCGTCCGAATTCGTGCGCAGTCGATGACAACGGATACGCCACTGACGTTTGAAGCGAAGGATATGCGAGAAGTGGTTGGATTCAGCATGGCGCGTGAGGGGGCGCGACAAGTATATGAAGCGGCTGGTGTTGGTCCGGAGGATATTCCGGTTGTCGAGCTGCACGACTGTTTTGCCCATAACGAGCTGATCTCCTACGAGGCGCTTGGCCTGTGCCCAATCGGCGGCGCAGAGAAGTTTGTCTTGGACGGTGACAATACCTACGGCGGCAAAGTGGTAACTAATCCGTCCGGCGGGCTGCTCTCGAAAGGGCATCCACTTGGTGCCACAGGCCTTGCGCAATGCACGGAACTGGTCCAGCAATTGCGCGGACTCGCCGGGGCGCGCCAGGTCGAAGGAGCGCGCTTGGCGCTGCAACATAACCTCGGTCTCGGCGGTGCTTGTGTCGTCACCTTGTATGAGAGGGTCTGAGCATGATCGATAAAAAATGGATTGGGCAGGAGTTGCCGCCGTCGGTGCTGCCGATTGAACGCACACGGCTGCGTTTTTTTGCCAAAGCAATCGGCGAGACCGATCCGGTATACACCGACGAGCCGGCGGCGCGGAAAGCGGGATACCCGGATCTGCCGGCGCCGCCCACCTTCCTGTTTGCCGCCGAGCTTGATTCGGGCACGATTGACGCGATGTTGGTGCAGCTCGAAGTACCACTCGAGAAACTGCTACACGGTGAACAAAGCTTCACCTATCACGCTCCGGCCTGCGTTGGCGACACAATCACGGTGCGCTCGCGCATTGAGGATATTTACGACAAAAAAAACGGCGCGCTCGAATTTGCCGTCAAAACTTCACGCGCCACCAACCAGCGCGACGAGCTGGTCGCCGAACTGCGCACCGTGTTGGTGTGTCGCCATTAAAGAGGTCAAACGATGACAAAACCTAGTTATGACAGCGTGCAGGTTGGTGATCAGTTGCCAACACTCGAGCTACCGGCGGTCAACCGCACGACGGTGGCGCTGTTCGGCGGTGCTTCGGGTGATCACAACCCGATTCATATCGACATCGATTTCGCGCGCCGTGCTGGCATGCCTGACGTATTCGCACAGGGCATGCTCGGCATGGCTTGGCTTGGCCGCCTGCTCACGCGTTGGATACCGCAGGCGCATCTGCGTCGTTTCGACGTGCGTTTCCAGGGCATCACGCATCTTGGCAACCAGATCACATGCTCTGGGCGCGTGGTCGAGAAGCTGGAAGTCAACGGCGAAAACTGCGTGCGCATTGAGCTGCAGAATACCAATCAATTCGGACAAACCAAGATCGCTGGCGAAGCGCTGGTCGCACTGTAAAGAAATACATCAAAGGAGAATTCATCCATGAACCGGAATCTCGAAGGAAAAGTTGCTCTCGTAACAGGAGCTGGGCGTGGCATCGGTCGTGCCATCGCGCTCAAGCTCGCCGCCAATGGCGCACGTCTGGTTATCAACGATCTCGATGCCGCACCCGCTGAAGAAGTGGCTGGGGAAATCCGCGCCGCCGGCGGCCAGGCGGTCGTTTGCGCCGGCTCAGTGACCGCGCCTGATTTTGCTGAGCGCTTTATCGGCACGGCGGTGCAGGAATACAAGGGGCTGGACATCATCGTCAACAACGCCGGCTATACCTGGGACACCGTGATCCAGAAAATGACCGACGAACAGTGGTACGCGATCATTGATTGTCATTTGACCGCGCCCTTCCGCATCCTGCGCGCCGCGCAGCCGATTATCCGCAAGTTGTCGAAGGCGGAAGCCGAGGCCGGTAAGCGCGTCATGCGTAAGATCATCAACATCTCCTCGGTCGCCGGTCTCTTTGGCAATGCCGGGCAGGTCAACTACTCCACCGCCAAGGCTGGCATCATTGGCGTGACCAAAACGCTCGCCAAGGAATGGGGTCGTATGAATGTGGCAGTCAACTGTGTTGCTTTCGGCCTGATCAAGACGCGCCTGACCGAGGCGATTGCCGACGGCAATGCAACGGCAAATATAGAAGGCCGCGAAATCAAGGTCGGCGTCAACCCAGACCTGATGGCCATGATGGAAAAGGGCATCCCGCTGGGTCGCGCCGGCACGCCTGAAGAAGCGGCAGGCTCCGTTTACCTCTTCTGCATCCCTGAATCGGACTACGTGAGCGGCCAAGTGTTACTGTGTTCCGGTGGCCTTACCGGTATTTAAGGAGACATCGTCATGCTGCCGAAATTACATTGTCATCCGTGGATGGATGAAACCATCGAAGCCTTCCGCCAGGAAGTGCGCCGTTATATTGCCAGGGAAATGGTTCCCCACCTCGACGGCTGGCGCCGCCAGGGCTATATCCCACGCGAAGTCTGGCGTCCGCTTGGTGAATTGGGCTTCCTTCTGCCGGAAATCGATGAAGCCTATGGTGGGGCGGGCGGCACGCTCGCCTACCAGCTTGTAGTGCAGGATGAACTGGCCAGCGCTGAAATGCCAGCCAACACCGCCGTGCATACGATCAGCGCGCATTACATCCTCGACTTCGGTACTGAAACGCAAAAACAGCGCTGGCTGCCTAAACTGACGAACGGCGAGATGCTTGCCGGTATTGCCATGACTGAACCAGGGTGCGGCTCCGATCTCCAGGCGATCCGCACCCTGGCGCGCCGAGAGGGCGATGAGTATGTCATCAGCGGCTCCAAGACTTTCATCACCAACGGTTATACCGCGAACCTGCTGGTTGTGGCGGTGCGGACCGGCGGTGCGGGCAGCCGGGGTGTATCGCTGATCGTCCTTGAAACGGAAAATCTTCCAGGGTTCTCGGTGGGGAGGCGGCTGGAGAAATTGGGACAGCATGCGTCCGATACGGCGGAACTGTTTTTTCAAAACGTGCGTGTCCCTGTCGACAATCTGATTGGCGGCGTGGAAGGGAAGGGTTTTATCCAATTGATGAGCCAACTTCCATATGAGCGAATGCTGCTGGCGGTACCTGCGGCGGCTGTCATTGAGCGGGCGGTGGAGCTGACGCTTGCCTACACCCAGGAACGCAAGGCTTTCGGAGAGCCGCTTTACGAGTTGCAGAATACGCGCTTCAAGCTCGCTGAATGTGCCACGATAGCGCATGTGGTTCGCACTTTTGTCAACGACGCCATTCAGCGCCTGGTTGATGGCAAACTCGACGATACCGCCGCCTACATGGCCAAGTGGTGGTGCAGCGAACAGCAATGCCGGGTAACCGACGAGTGCCTGCAACTCTTCGGCGGTTATGGCTACATGGTTGAATACCCGATTGCCAGGCTCTATGCGGATTCGCGCGTGCAGAAGATCTACGGCGGCGCCAACGAGATCATGAAGGAACTGATCGCACGGAAGTTGCCGCTGTAAAGCCGTCACTGGCCGGAGTTCGCGTCATCAGGTCCACAAGACTCGAACCCGGCCAGCTCGCCCTTGTTTTTTCCAACAGCCTGTTATTCAAGGAAGGGCCATGGAACGAAATCGCATAAAAAATGGACGTATTGCCAGCGTTACTTTGTTTGGCGCTTTTGGGATGGCAGCGCTGTTAACCATGCCCGCCCATGCCGAAACGCAGGCACAAGCACTGATGCGCTCCCAATCCGAGATTGCGGCCTTGAAGCGGGAATTGGCAGAACAGCGCGTTTTGATCGAAAAACTGCTTGCCGCCCAGACAAAGCAAAAAGCGGCAATCGAAAAAATCGAAACTCGTTCCGCCCAAGCCCCAACACCAGCTCTGGCCCAGGTTTCCGGGCAAGCCCCGGCGCAAACTCCAGCGCCAGCAATTAGCGGCATCCTTCCTAAAGGCTTGACCTGGTATGCCAACCTGGATGTCAACGCCGCTGCTGCCGACAACGGCTATGGCCGCGAATTTACTGTTGGCTCCGGCGGCATGACCGCGACCAGCATCGGTCTCAAAGGGCAAAAAGAAGTCGGGCATGGTTTGAAAGTGATTGGCGAGGTCGAAATGGCTGTTGATCTGTCAACCGGCGTTGCTGGCAACGGGCCGGGAGGCACAATCGGCGAAAATAACAATGTCCCCTCTTCCGGCGGCTTGACCGGCACCGGCAATCAGATATTCTCGCGCCAAGCCTATGTGGGCCTGGGCAGCGACATTTTTGGTAAACTGACGCTGGGCCGTCAGTACGCCGGCTCATATATTGTAATCGCGACTGAAGGCACTCCCTTTGGTGTCGGCTTCTATGGCAACGCCGGCATATTTTTACCGATCATTGGCGGCATGCCCACCCGCCTGAACAACGCCGTTGTATATCAAACCCCTGCCTTTGAAGGATTTCTGAAGGGATTTTCCGCTTACGCCACCTACACTGCCGGCAATGAAAACAATCTCGACAACACAAATATAGTGTCAGGTTCTGGCGCAACGGACTCTTCTGGCGAGGGCTATGATCTCGCTCTGTTCTATCGTTACAAAGGACTGACCACGGCGGTATCGGGATGGACTGTAAATAACGCCAGTTTCAATGCGAATGGCGGCGAA
>DOMU01000087.1:10468-16231 GCA_003509305.1 Desulfobulbaceae bacterium
TCGGGCTGGTATTCCGGCGGTAATTATAAGAATGTCACGAAAAAACTGTCGGATGCCGAAGGCTGGGGCGTCGGTGTCAAGATTCCTTACAGCAAGCACGCCATCTTGGCTGGTTATTCTCAACTCGACGACAAATCCTTACTCAATCAGGACGGTTCGTTGCTTGGCATCGCCTATACCTACAAGCTCTTCGACGCGACCTGGCTGTACGTCAACTGGGGCAAGCAGTTCAACAACAGCAATGCCGCCTATAGCATCCTGAGCGGTGGCGACTTGGGCGGCAGCGTTTCCGAAGCTGGCTATAACCCGGATGGCTTCATGGTTGGTTTGAATACCAAGTTCTAAGGAACCGGTAATTTAATCGTCCATCCTGGATTGCCCACTATCTCACTTTTTATTAGAAGAGCTCCCCCGCAATTTGGACAGGTATGATAACTGTCACGAACGGATGAAGAAGCCGCACAAATTCCATGCCAAAGTCGGCCATGAGCAGTTCAGCGTTGTGCGGCAGTGCGCCTCGCTCAGCATCGCCCGCTCCGGCCTGTGCTACGAAAGGACAGGCGAATTGGCCATCTATCTTGCGCTGAATGCAGGAAATTGACCGGGTTTTCACCCAATGGCCATTTGCGGGAGTGCGTCAGATGTGCCAGTATCTTGTGTCGCTGGGCTACAGCGTCGGAAACAAGCATGTACGCTGTCTCATAATCTTGATGGGGTGTAAGCCGAAAACCAGCACACCGAGCCCGGAAAACAAGCGGTATCCGTACCTGTTGCGCGGTCTGGACATTACCGGAAGCAACCAGGTCTGGAGCGCGGACATCACCTATATCCCAATGTGCAAAGGCTTTTTGTATCTGGTTGCCATTATCAACTGGCACTGCCGCAAATTCTTGTCCTGGCGGCTGTCCAACGCTATGGAAACAGATTTTTGTGTTGCCGCCCTGGAAGAGGACTTGGCGAAACACAGCATCCCGGATAACTTCAATACCGATCAAGATGGATTTCGCTTTTTACAAGCGTTTTGCTGGACAAAAGAATTCGCATCTCCACGGACGGGCGTGGCTGTTGGCTGGACAATGTCTTTATCGAACACCTTTAGCGCGAAGCTCCAAGTACAAAAACGTGTACATGAACGCCTATGAAACCGGGTCGGAGGCCCGTGCGGGCATCAGCAAGAGGATAATTTCCATTATAAAGATAAAATAGTATATAAGTTCCCATATATGATAGGTAATTAATGTATCCATTATGAAAGTGAAAGAAAAAACTGTATCCATACCGCCAGGCAAACAAAAGATCGTTCAGGCCATGCGCCGCCTGCTTGAAGAAAGGGCCTTCGAAACCATCACCATCGCTGAAATTGCTGTTGAGGCTGGGGTGACGGAAGGTCTGCTTTACAAATATTTCCGGGACAAACGCGATTTGCTGCACCATGTCCTTGAAAAGTATTATCAGACGTTTATCGTCCAGATCAAGCGAGATTTACGAGGAGTCGATGGAGCCTTGAACAGACTGCGTAAGATTGTCTGGGCCAGCATTGAGCTCTTCGCCGATCACAAGGTGTTAGCCAGGATAATCATTCTCGAGACACGAAATTCGGCCAAATATTTTGAAACTGAAGCCTATTCCCTGATGCGGCAGTTCGTCGGCATTGTCGATGACGTTATCAGGGAGGGTATCGCCGCCGGAGAAATCCGCGCTGGCCTGCCGACCGCCTCCATCCGCAACGCCATCTTTGGCGCTATTGAACATTCCTGCCTGAGACGGATCATTTTCAACGAAGCTGTTTCCACGGATGAGACGGCCAGATTCATCACCGATCTCATTTTCAATGGCATAGCTGTTCAAAAAACAAAAGGAGAAACAAAATGAAAGAAGTTGTAATCGTTGCCGGTTGCCGCACGGCCATCGGTACCTTTGGCGGCACCTTGCGCGATATGAACGGCGCGACTTTGGCCAGCATCACCATGAAGGAGACGATCCGCCGCGCCGGTCTCGAAAATCCTGGCATGATCGATGACATCCGTTACGGCTGCTGCATGGAATCCGCCGACACCCTGAACGTAACACGGGTGGGAGCGCTCTTGGCTGGTATTCCGGAGACAGTGACCGCGGCCACCATCAACCGCGTCTGCATCTCCGGTATGGAGGCGACTATTTCCGGCATGGCCATGATTCAAGCCAATATGGCCGATATCATCCTCGCCGGCGGCACCGAGCATATGTCAAGCGTGCCCTATTCGGTGCCCGCCGCCCGCTGGGGCTGCCGCCTGCAGGATCAGGTTTTCGTCGATATGCTGATTCGCGGTCTGACCTGCGGTTCGCATATCATCCCACATCCCGAAGACGGGCCGGTTGACGCCACGAAACCGCCGCTCAGCATGTTCGTCGGCAAACCCTATATCATGGGGCACACGACGGAATTCGTGCNNCCATCGCCCAGCACCTTGGCATCACGCGCGAAGAGATGGACGAAGTCGCCTTGCGCAGCCACAACCAGGCCGAGCGGGCGACGAACGACGGTTCGTTTGCCGACGAGATTGTCCCGGTCGAGGTACCGCGCAAAAAGAAGGATCCGATTATTTTTGCCAGGGACGAGCATTTCCGGCCAGGAATAACTCTGGAGCAGTTGCGGGCGCTGCCACCGGCTTTTGTTCCGGAAATTGGCAAGGTGACCGCCGGCAATTCGAGCGGTATCAACGATGGCTCGACCGGTTTGATGCTGATGTCCGCCGACAAGGCTAAAGAGCTGGGCATTAAACCGATGGCCAGGATCAAGGCGACGGCCCGTGGCGGTTGTCATCCCTCGATTATGGGTCTGTCGCCGGTGCCGGCGGTGAAAAATCTCTGCGCCAATTCCGGCCTGCAGATCTCCGACTTCGAGTTGATCGAAGTCAACGAGGCCTTCGCCGGCCAGTATCTCGGCTGTGAACGCGAGCTGGGCCTGAACCGCGAGATCACCAATGTCAACGGCTCCGGCATTGGCCTCGGTCATCCTGTCGGCTCGACCGGGGCGCGGCTTATCGTGACACTGATGTATGCCATGAAGAAACGCGGCAAAACCCTGGGCCTGGCCACTCTCTGTGGTGGTGGCGGCGTTTCCATGGCCTGCGCCATTGAAATGCTGTGATGTCTTTCGGCGCGCCAGGATAATGAAACACAGTTTCGCATCTGGCGCGCCCCACAGCGTTGGGCATGGGTGATGCCGTTACCGATCGTTTTTGCCACCCTTTTACCAGAGAGGAAAATCATGACCTTCTCAGCACTCACTGAAGATGACCGGCGGCGTTATGAGGCGATCAATCAGGAAAATATCGATTTTCTCATGAACCGCTACAATCGGGTCAATCGCTGGGTCATCGCCGATATGATCCGGCGCAGCCGCTACCATTTCCCGGACAAAACCGCCCTGGTTTTCGGCGATATCGCCCTGACCTACACCGAGCTTGAAGATCAGTGCAACCAGGTGGCCAACGCCTTGGCCGGTTTGGGGGTGAAAAAATATGACCGGGTAGCGATTCTGGCCCACAATACACACCATCATATCCTGACCATGTATGGTTGCGCCAAACTGGGCGCCATCTATCTGGCGGTCAACTACCTGCTGCGCGACGACAATATCGCCTACTGTGTCAATCATTCCGAGAGCGTTGTCTTCATCATCGAAGACAGCCTCTATCCGCAGGTGAAAGATGTGATGGACAAGATGCCGGGAGTGCGGCATTTCATCTGGTCGAATCAGGGCGGGGGCCTGGCGCCGCCGGACGACAAATTCATCAGTTTTGACGACTGGCACGCCGCCGCGCCGAAAAGCGAGCCGGATGCCATTCTGCGTATCGAAGACCCGGTGCAGATGACCTACACCAGCGGTACCGAGTCGCTGCCCAAGGGCGTAATCATCAGCAACCAGGCGCTGATTGCCGAGTACCTCAGTTGCATCATCGACGGCAGATTTACCGCCCGCGACATCAACGTCAACGCCCTGCCGATTTTTCACTGCGCCCAGCGGGATGTCTTCATGAATCCGATTTTCTGGCTTGGTGGCACCAATATCCTGATAGCGCCGGATATCGGCAAAATTCTGGACGCCATTGCCAGATACCGGGCAACCATGTTCTTCGCGCCGCCCACCGTCTGGATCGCCATCCTCCGCCATCCCGATCTCGGCAAATACGACCTGAGTTCTTTGGTAAAAGGCTACTACGGCGCCTCGATCATGCCGGTGGAGATACTGCGCGAGATGCTGGAAAAGTTCCCGCAGACCGGCATGTACAATTTCTACGGCCAGACCGAACTGGCGCCTTACCATTGTATCTTGCAGCCTGAAGACGCGCTGAAGAAACTCGGTTCCGCCGGCATGGGGGCGCTGCACATGGAAACCCGTCTTGAAGACGCGGAAGGCAACGCGATAGGCGAGACCGATGTCGCCGGGGAAATCTGTGGCCGTGGCGGCCATGTCATGACCATGTACTTCAAAGAGCCGGATAAAACCGAGGCGATCATGACCGGCGGCTGGTTCCACAGCGGCGATCTTGGCGTGCTCGACAATGACCGCTATATCACGGTGGTTGATCGGAAAAAGGACATGATCAAAACCGGCGGCGAAAATGTCGCCTCGCGCAAGGTCGAGGAGGCCATCTACCTGCATCCGGCGGTCGAGGAAGTGGCGGTTGTTGGCGTCGATCATCCGCGCTGGGTCGAGGCGGTAGTGGCGGTGGTCAAAGTCAAGCGCGGCTTTACCGTGACCGAGGACGAACTGCTGGAGCATTGCCGGCGGCATCTGTCCAGTTTCGAGTCGCCGAAAAAAGCCATTTTTGTTGATGAACTGACGAAAACCCCATCCGGCAAAATCTTGAAAAGGACGATGCGCGATCAGTACCGGGGAATTTTCCAATAAATTACGGGACAGCCAAGGAGAAGACCATGGTATTAACGGATAGGCGCGGCGGTGATTTTATGCTGGCCGAGAGTGGAATCCAGGATATTTTCACCCCAGAGGATTTTACCGACGAACACAAGGAAATGGCGCGGACTACCGAGCGTTTTGTGCTCGAGGAGGTCAAGCCGGTCAATGAGCGGCTTGAGGAAAAGGATTTCGATCTGCTCGTTGAAAAGTTGCGTCAGTGCGCTGGCTTGGGTCTGATGATGATCGATGCGCCGGAAGAATACGGCGGCCTTAACCTCGACAAGGCATCCAGTATGCTGGTCACCGAGCAACTGGCTTGGGGGCGAAATTTCGGCCTGACCTATATGACCCATACCGGCATCGGCATGTTGCCGCTGATTTACTATGGCACGCCGGCGCAGAAAGATCGCTATCTGCGTAAACTGGTCACCGCCGAGATTATCGGCTCGTATTGTCTGACTGAACCTGGTTCCGGTTCCGATGCCCTTGGGGCGCGGACGGTGGCTATCCTGTCTGAGGATGGAAGTCATTATCTGCTCACTGGCACCAAGCAGTTCATCACCAACTCCGCCTTTGCCGAGCTGTTCACCGTTTTTGCCAAGGTCGATAAAAAGCATTTCACCGCCTTCCTGGTCGAGCGCGGCAACCCGGGTCTGTCACTTGGCCCGGAGGAAAATAAAATGGGGATGCACGGCTCTTCAACGCGGCAGGTGATTTTTGACGCCGTGCCGGTGCCGAAAGAAAATATTCTCGGCGAAATCGGCAAGGGCCACAAAATCGCCTTCAATGTCCTCAACGTTGGCCGTTTCAAGTTGGGAGCATTTGCTGTCGGCCAGACGAAATTCGCCCTGGCGGAA
>DOMU01000070.1 GCA_003509305.1 Desulfobulbaceae bacterium
CCCGCCGCTGTATCGCCCGAATCCGTCAGGCCCTCGTCCTGGTTTCCGGACGCCGACCAACCCGGTTTGGAAGAAAAATCCGGTCCGCCCCAACTCTCGCCCCGCCTATCGTCCCAACTCCCGGCCCAGTGGCTTCGATTTCCGCGCGCCGCGTTCTTTCAGACCACCAGCGCCTTCCAGACCGGCACCACGCGTTCATCGCTGGTAATTACTCTTCCGGTTCCGCCTGTTCCGAGGGCGCGGCATCTTCAGCATCATCGTCCAAAGGAGCCACTACCGGCACCCTCGGTTTCGGCGGCGGCATCCGTGCCCCGGTCAAAACCGGGGTGAGGAGCGGTGCCATACCTTTCAGCGTCCGCACCGGCAAAGCCGAGGTGAAGCTGAAGGCGCTGGCGGCACGACCGGCCACGAAAACAGTCAGCGTACCGAAATGGCTGTCGCCGAGATAAAAGACGAAGGTGGCGGTGCGGTTCAGGGCCTTGGACGCACCGCGCTCACCTAAAGCGTTGACAGTGAAGATGCGGTTGTCGCCGGTACCGGTCTTGCCACCGGCGGCAAATACAGCGCCATCCGGCAGCGTAAAGGCACCGGACAGGCGGCGGGCCGTGCCGCCGGTTACCACTCCGGCCAAGGCCTCTCGCAGCACCTGCGCCACCTCGGCGGGGAATATCCGTTCCGGCGCCGGAGGATTCGGCAGCAAGACTGTTTCATAGGGTGTATCCATCGCCAATTTCACTTGAGAAAAGCGCCAGGTCGGCAGGCGCTGGCCGTCATTCATGATAATGCCGATAAGATCGGCGAGCGCCGCCGGACGGTCACCGGAAGAACCGAGGGCGCTGGCCAGAGACGGCACCATGTGATCGAAAGGATAACCCATTTGCCGCCAGCGGCGGTGGATATCCGAAAAGGCGTCAATCTCCATCATTGCCCGGATGCGGCTGTCACGCGCGCCTTTCGATTTGCCGCGCTCCAGCCATTCGTAGGCGTCGCGCCGGGCCATGGAGCTTTTTTCCGTGGCGTCGGCAAGCGTATGCTGACCGGGTTTGTTCAGATAGGCGAGCAGCCACAGCTCCAGCGGATGGAGACCGGCCAGATACGCGAGATCAGTCAGGTTATAGCCGCCTCTCTGATATTTTTCATACAGTTCCACGATCCGTTTGGGGCTGATTTCCCCCGGCAGCCGCCCGCTGATGAAATCAGCAAATCCCCGAACATCGTCATCGGGCGACAGCACATGGTGGATAATCGCCAGGCGGTTCGCCCCGGCTCGTCGACCAGCGAGCAAGGTATCGAGACGTTCTTCGCCGTTCTTCCCCTGGTATTTCCGCCAGAAACGGCGCAGAAAAACCTGACTTTCCCGGTCGATGAAGGTGTCGAGCAACTCTTTTCTGCGTGGGTCGTGGTCGTCGGCAAGCAGATTTTCCCGCTCCTTCCACTGGCGAGCGCTGGTGCAGCGGACAACGTCGCGCATCAGGCGGACAAAGGGCAGATTGATCGAATACCGCAGGGCTTCCGCCACCATGACCAGACGTTCGTCGTCATTTGATTCGAAATTGCTGAAGGTGTGGATGCTGCCACCGGTGACGAAGCGTTCGTCAGGGCTGGCGGAATACTGGCGGCGCATCGCCTGGTCAAGCATCTGGCGGCGGCTGATACCCGGGTTTTGCAGAAAGGCTTCAGCGATAAATCGGCTAATCGGGTCGATATCGTTCTGAAGGAAGCGGGTCAGCTCTGGTACGCCTAGCAGGATGAATTCGTCATAAAGCTCCGAGACAATCTGCAAATAAGTGGCCAGAACCCGCAGTTTGGCCGTCGAACCCAATTCCAGCTTGCTGCCCTCGTTGATATCGAACGGCCCTTCGAAGGTGTCGGTCTGCACACGCACCATGGCCCCGGCCGGGGTTTTCTCAAAAAGGGTGAAGCTGTAGCGCACGGCTCCGGTCTGACCCGGTTGCAAAAGCGATTCGCCAATCAGGCCATAGCGGGCGGCGGTTTTCGGATTTTCGAGACTTTTCAAATAGTCACCGACCCGCTTTTGCAGGGGGCTGTCGATGGTGGTATCGACGCTCATATCGAGGCGGTCGAGGTCGTAGAGCGAAGAGCGCAAAAGAGACGACAGACGGTTACGCGCCATGTTTACGTCCTTGCCGGCGCTGATCTGCCGCTGCGCCGGATCGCGGCGAAAATCGCGGAAAACGAGTGGCTCTTTCAGGGCGGCTTCGGCCAAAGCCGGTGGCACGATCTTTTCCTGCGCCAGAATCCGCAGATGGCTGTCGCAGAGCCGCGACAGATCATCACGGCCAGCATCGAGATAGTAGCTGGGGCGGCGATGGGCGATCATCAGACTGAGCGCCCGTTTGTAGGCCCGCGCCTGTTCCACCAAACGCTCACCGGTGAGGTTTTCTTCCCTGAGTAAAGCATTCGTAACGGCAAAGTCATCGCCATACCAGACAAACAGCCCGTCACCGAGGCCATGTACCTCGCCGAAACCAGGGGCCGCCGACAGTGGCACGGCGTTGAGATAATCAACCACCAGTTGCTTCCGGTAAGCACGGGTATCTTCGCTGTTTTTATAGGCGCGGACGCTGGCCGAGGCTATCTGCCGCAGCTTTTCCTCGATCGAGCCGGTGACGCCCTGCGGCGAATGACGGAATTTTTCTATCTGAGTGGCCAAAGTGCTGCCGCCCATTGACGGCGGGTGAAGACCAACTTTCTCCGCCACCTGCACCATCGCGGCTTTGGCCAGGCGCCCCCAGTTGACCGCCGGATTGCGCTTCGGCTCGCTGTCATCAAGCAAACCACGATCTTCAATATAGGTCAGGCTTTTGACGAGAATATCTGGAATATCGGGAAACTGGCCATAGAGACGCCCCGGAGTCCGCGACAGGAACAGCGTTTCACCGGTCTTATCACTGATCTTCAGCCCGGCCTGCGCCTTTTCGGCATAGGGGATGTTGAGACCGTGCTGGACATATTCACGCAGCGCGGCGCTGAACTGGGCCTGCCGCGCCACCCGCATCCTTTCGCCGGTCAGCGCCTGGATGTAATCCGGCAGCCGAATATAGCCAAGACGCTGGTCATAAGGGCCATGGCTCGGAAATATCTGCGCCCCCCACGAGGCATTGTTCTGATTCGGCGCCGACTCGACGCGGTAGCGCAGTGGTATAGCGTAGCGGTGGATGTATTCGGCCTGATAGCGCGAGGTCTTCGCCTCTTGGTAGATGACACGCGCGGCCAGGCCGCCGAGGATGGCGAAAATGATAACGATAACTATAAGACAGCCAAGACAGCCGCGGCTTTTCTTCCGTTTGCCACAGCGTTGTTTTTTGCTGCTATGATCGTCAGGTTTATCGCCGGGCAGCCCGGCGCTGTCGATGGCGACTTCATGAGGCGATCCGGCCAGCGGCGGCGGGATCGTAGAGGTATTTTCGGCGGTGGGTTCAATCATGCGTCTTGCCCATTTTATTTTTCTTGCGTGCGGCGGCGGTCAGCAACCCAGCCACAGGTTGGTTCCGATAGCACAGCCCCGGCCATTCGTCAAAGAAATTATTGGCGGAATCAGCAGCCAGCGCTTGCAAATCCTGGTTGTGGCGGGTATTGCTTTCGCCCTTACCAGACGCTTTTCTCGTCAGGCGGGAAATCGTCATCAACGCGCGAAAAAAGGAAAAGAGCATGGAAAGAATTGTGGTGAAATTCGGTGGTTCCAGCCTGGCCGACGCCGGGCAGTTTCAGAAGGTTAAAGCCATCGTCAAGGCCGACCCAAGGCGGCGCATTGTTGTGGTGTCAGCGCCGGGCAAACGCCACCCGGATGATGAGAAAATAACCGATCTCTTGTATCGCTGTCATAAACTGGCGGTGGCTGGCGGCGATTTTTCAGGGCCGCTGACCGCGATCCGCGAGCGCTTCGCCGCAATCGCCACCACTTTGAAAATCAATTCACCGGTACCGTCGGCCTTGGATGAGTTATCGGCCCGGCTCACCGGCGGCTGTAATGCCGATTTTGCCGCCAGCCGCGGCGAATACTGCTGCGCCCTTTTAATGGCCGCCTATCTGAATGCGGAGATGATCGATCCCAGCCATTCTATCGCCATCGGCGGTGACGGCGGCGTGTTGCCTGAAACCTACGAAACTCTTGGCAGGCTGCTCGCCGACCCGGCAAAAACCTACGTCATGGCCGGATTTTACGGCTACGACGGCACCGACGGCCAGCGGGCGGTCAAAACCTTTTCCCGTGGCGGCTCGGATATTTCCGGGGCCATCGCCGCCCGCGCCGCTGGCGCCGCCTTGTATGAAAACTGGACTGACACCTCCGGCATCCTGATGGTTGACCCGCGCCTGGTTTATGACCCAAAGGTGATCAGCGAAATATCCTTTCACGAAGTGCGGGAGATGGCCTATATGGGCGCGTCCGTTTTCCACGATGAGGCGATTCTGCCGGTGCGCGAAGCGGGCATCCCAATCCGCATCAAAAACACCAACCGCCCGCAGGATGCCGGCACCTTGATTACGCCGCAACTTAGCGCCGACGCCTTGGCCCGCACCGAAATCGCCGGTATCGCCGGAAAACAGGGTTTTTCGATGATTTCCGTGGCCAAAACCATGCTGCACCATCAGGCCGGCATCGTTCACACTCTTCTGGGCGTGTTGCTGCGGCACGGCATCAGCTTTGAGCATTGCCCGTCGAGCATCGACTCGATTTCCGTAATTATGGAGACGGAACAACTCAAGGGCCGCGAGGATGTGGTGGTGGCTGGCATCCGCCGCGCCATCGAACCGGATTCCCTTGTCGTCGAACATAATCTGGCCCTTCTCGCCGTGGTCGGCGAGGGCATGAGTTCAACCCCCGGCATTGCCGGCAAGGTCTTTACCGCCTTGGGCAAGAGTGGCGTCAACATCCGCGTCATCAATCAGGGCGCGTCGGAAATCAACATCATCATCGGCGTCGCGGCGGCGGACTACGAAAAGGCGGTGCAGGAGATTTATCTGGCTTTTGTCGGCTGAGCCACTGACCTGGTATTGTATAGCGTAAAGCTATACCCCCGCCTGCTTGACACAAAAAACTCTTGGCTGTATTAATATCCAATATTAAATCAGCCAAGAGTCTGTTTCCCATGTACATCAAGCGCCATCTCGAAAAAACACTGGCCAAGGCCGAACGCATGTTTGGCTCCATCCTGGTGGCCGGTTCCCGTCAGGTGGGGAAGACCACGCTGTTGCGCCAGGCCAAGCCGGAACTTCCCTATATCACCCTTGATGATCCTATCATGTTGGCATCGGCGGTGTCCGAGTCGGGCACATTTTTCAGGGCCTCGCCACCGCCATTGGTACTGGATGAAATCCAGTACGCCCCACAGCTTTTTCCGCATATCAAAATGCTGGTGGATACCGATGGACAAAAGGGACAATTTTTTCTCAGCGGCTCACAACAGTTTCAGATGATGCGCCAGGTCAGCGAATCGCTGGCCGGACGCACTGGCATTCTGAACCTGTTCGGTCTTTCGCTCAGAGAGCGCTATGGCATCGACTGCCATAGCGCATTTCTCCCGACAAACGACTACCTTGATGCGCGTAAAAATTGCCCGGCGTCCTTGGATTACAGTACCGCCTGGGCGCTCATCCATTGCGGCTCCATGCCCGCCATGGCTGCGGATGCGGCTATGGATTGGCAGCTCTTTTACGCCGCTTATGTCAGAACCTATCTTGAACGCGATGTTCGCGACCTGGCCCAGGTGGGGGATGAAGTCAAGTTCCTACGCTTCATGACGGCGGTGGCCGCCATGACCGGACAATTACTTAACCACGCCGCGCTTGCCAGGGACGCGGGAGTGAGTCAACCCACCGCCGAACGCTGGCTGTCGGTTCTGCGCGCCTCTAACCTGGTCTATCTGCTCCAGCCTTACCATAATAACGTCATAAAACGTGCGATAAAAACGCCCAAATTGTACTTCCTCGATACCGGGCTTGCCTCCTACCTCACACGCTGGAACACGGCGGAGGCGCTACAATACGGGGCCATGGCCGGGGCTTTTTTCGAGACCTTTGTTGTATCTGAAATACTAAAAAGCTACGCCAACAACGGCATTCTTGATCCACCCCTGTATTTTTATAAAGACAAGGAACAGCACGAAATTGATCTGCTTATCCAGCACGAACAGACGCTCTACCCAATAAAAATCAAAAAATCCGCCGATCCCAGACCGACAGACGTAAAGAGCTTCGCCGTGCTGGACAAAATCCCCGGCCTCACCCGTGNNTTATTTGCCTATACGAACGTCCAGCGCCTCTTTTGGGCGGCGATATGGTAATACCGTTGGCCTATGTGTAGATTGCCGCAAAAATGCGGATGCAATGAGGCATCTTTCACCGCAATGCCGCCGATAAAAAAGAGAGTTATTCTATTGCTGGCGCCACTGCT
>DOMU01000174.1:0-151 GCA_003509305.1 Desulfobulbaceae bacterium
GTCGCGCCGCCGCCGTGGCGGTCGTCCGGCGCCACGCGGCTAAGATGTTTTTATGCCGTTTTTTTTGCTTTGCAATTGCCGAAAAAATATGGTTGTGGTAGAAAGACTGGCTTTATCCGGTCAAATTTGATTTGGGTTTGACCGATGGGTT
>DOMU01000174.1:163-5107 GCA_003509305.1 Desulfobulbaceae bacterium
CTGCAGGCGAAAGTCCCCAGGAAGTTATCTTTATGAGCGAGCAACCGAAGAAAACAACCGACAGCACCGATGAGTTGAGCTTTGCCGAACTCTTCGAAATGGAAGAGAACAACAAGGTTATCAATGTTGGCGATGTGGCCATTGGCACCGTTATCGGCATAATTGACGATTTTTTCCTTGTTGATGTCGGTGACAAAGCCGAAAGCTATATCCCGAAATCCGAGTTCCGCCAGGAAGATGTCGACGCCATTCAGGTTGGCGACACCTTCGAAGTGCTGGTTGAGCGGCGCAAGGACGAAGGCGGGCTGTTGTTGTCGCGGGAAAAGGCCATCGCCATCAAAGTCTGGGAGAAAATCGCCACCATTCAGGAAGCCGACTGTACCATTGAGGGCAAGGTGGAAAGCCGGGTCAAGGGCGGCATGTCGGTCGATATCGGCGTCCCCGCCTTCCTGCCTTTCTCACAGATTGATCTGCGCCCGGTGAAAGATCTCGACGCCCTGATCGGTCAGAGCTTTTCATTCAAAATTCTTAAATTCAATAAGAAGCGCAACAACGTCGTCATCTCCCGCCGCGCCATTCTTGAGGAGCAGCGCAGCAAACTGCGTGAGCAGATGCGCGATAAATTGCAGGAGGGTCAGATCATCCGCGGCGCCGTCACCAATATCACCGATTACGGCCTGTTCATCGATATGGGCGGCATGGATGGCCTCTGCCATATCACCGACCTGTCCTGGGGCCGGGTTTCCCATCCGGCCAAGCTGTACAAGGTTGGCCAGGAAATGGAAGTCAAGGTTCTCAAATATGACCGCGATCATGACCGCGTTTCCTTGGGCGTCAAACAACTGCGTCCCGACCCATGGGAGTCGGTGGTTGAACGCTATCCGATTGGTCAGAAAGCCCATGGCCGCATCGTCTCGATCACCGATTACGGTGTCTTCGTCGAGTTGGAGGAAGGGGTCGAGGGCCTGATTCACGTTTCCGAAATGACCTGGTCGAAGAAACCGCGCCATCCGTCCAAAATGGTGGCGGTCGGCGACGAAGTCGATGTTATGGTGTTGAATATCGAGTCCGAGACCAAACGCATCTCGCTTGGCATGAAGCAGCTTCTGCCCAATCCCTGGGATCAGGTTATCGAAAACTATCCGGTCGGTTCGGTTATCGAGGGCAAGATTAAAAACATCACCGACTTCGGCGTCTTCATCGGTATTGAGGACGGCATTGACGGCCTGATTCATGTCTCTGACCTTTCCTGGACCGAGCGGATCAAACATCCGTCGGAGAAATACGCCAAGGGCGAGACGATTCAGGCGGTTGTCCTAAAAATCGACAAGGAAAACGAGCGCTTCTCGCTTGGCGTCAAACAACTGACGCCCGACCCCTGGCAGGCCGCCTATAATAACTATCCGGCTGGCACCGTGGTCAAAGGTGAAATAACAAACGTCACCGATTTCGGCATTTTCGTGAAACTCGAGGAAGGCATTGAAGGTTTGGTACATGTCTCGGAGATCAGCAAAGACAAGGTGAAAACGCCGGTTGGCCTGTACCAGATTGGCGATATTCTCGAGGCGATTGTCATCAACGTTTCGGCGAAAGACCGGAAAATCGGCCTGTCGATCAAGACCCTTGATGAGGAAGGAATGCCGGAATCACCGGTCGTAAACGATGGCCCTGCGACCTTTGGCGATTTGCTGAAGGCGGCGGCCAGCGGCAACCAGAACAGCGAAGGCTGATTTTTTTCTATTTGACAGATTAAGGCTTGTTCCTCCATATTTTCCCCAGGCGGAGCAGGCCTTCTTTTTTATCCGGTTACCCCGTTTGCGTAGGCGTGAATATGCTGAAAAAAGATCTGGTACATATTGTCAGTGACGAATTGGTGATGCAGAAGCAGGATGTGGAAATGGCTGTCGATATCCTGCTTGAGACGATGGCGCGGGGGCTGGAGGACGAACGCCGTATTGAGCTGCGTGGCTTCGGCAGCTTTTCCATCCGGTCGCGGAAACCTCGCAATACAAAAAATCCGCGCACGGGTAAAGTGATGGATATCCCGCCGCGTCGTACCCTGCACTTTACGATGAGCAAATCCCTGAAGGAAGCTTTGATCATAAAAAAAGACTGATGTCGCCCTTGCCCTCGCGGATGATTTCCGGGACATCGCCAGTCATATCCACCACCGACGACGGCTCGGCGTAGACCAGGCCGCCGTCGATAACGACATCGACGAGGTGGCCGATGGCGTCATATACCAGACTGGGGTCGCTACCCCCGGCATCGGGCGGCAAACTGGTATTGACCAGCGGATTGCCCAGTTCTTCTATCAGCATCCGGCAGATGGCGTTATCGGGCACGCGGATGCCGACGGTTTTCTGCCGGGTCAGCATCAGCTTCGGCACCAGCTTGCTGCCGGGTAAGACGAAGGTGTAGGGGCCGGGCAGGCATTTTTTCAAGAGCCGGTAAGCGGCATTCGAGACATGGGCGTAAGCGCTGATATGAGTCAGGTCCGAGCAGACGAAGGAAAAGGGCTTGTTTGCCGGGCGGTTCTTGATCTGTATTACCCGTTTCACCGCCTTGGCGTCGAAAATATCGCAGCCAATACCGTAGCCGGTGTCGGTGGGGTAGCAGATCACCGACCCGCTTTTCAGCTTAGCGACAATTTGTTGCGCGAGCCGCGCCTGAGGGTTGTCGGGATTGATGGCGAGCAGCATGACGGTTGGCTGGAAGAACTGAGGGAGAATTTTTCTTCGCCATGATAACCGCTTATCGCCATCCGCGCAGCCGGAAAATCCCCGGAGCGGAGCGTCATTTTTCCATTTCTTAACAATTGCCATGTACAGCCAAGGAGCGTCCATGCTACCAGATACTATTGAAATGGCCTTAACCTTTGACGACCTGCTGCTCGTTCCCGCCCACTCCCAGGTACTGCCGAACACAGTATCGCTGGCCACCCGGCTCACCGACCGCATCAAGTTGAACACGCCGCTCGTCAGCGCCGCCATGGATACCGTCACCGGCCACGCCACGGCGATTGCCATGGCCCGTGAAGGCGGCATCGGCATCATCCATAAGAATATGAGCATTGACGAGCAGGTCATGGAGGTGGAGCGGGTCAAAAAATCCGAATCCGGCATGATCATTGACCCGATCACCGTCGACCAGAATCAGTCGGTCGGTGAGGTGCAGCAGATCATGAGCACCTACAAGATTTCCGGTTTACCGGTGCTGCACAACGGCCAACTGGTTGGCATCGTCACCAACCGCGATCTGCGCTTTGTCTCCGATGCCGGTTTGCGGGTCTCCGAGGTCATGACTTCGAAAAAGCTGGTTACCGCCAGACCCGGCATCTCTTTGGAGCATTCCAAGGCGCTTCTGCATGAGCATCGTATTGAAAAACTTCTGGTCGTTGATGAGGATGGCGCTCTGAAGGGTCTGATCACGATAAAAGACCTGGAAAAGATCAAAAAATACCCGAATGCCGCTAAAGACGGTTATGGCCGCCTGCTGATCGGTGCCGCTTTGGGCGTTGGCGAGCACATTGAGGAGCACGCTGAACGGCTGATTAAAGCCGGAACCGATGTGGTGGTGATTGATTCGGCGCACGGCCATTCGGAAGGAGTGTTACGGGCGGTGAGCCGAGTGCGCGGCGCTTTTCCGGAGTTGCAGATCATCGCTGGTAATGTCGCCACCGAAGAGGCAACCGAGGATTTAATCAAAGCTGGAGTCAATGCCGTGAAAGTTGGCGTCGGGCCTGGTTCGATCTGCACCACGCGCATTGTCGCCGGTGTCGGCGTGCCGCAGATGACCGCCATCCAGGGTTGCGTCAAGGCTGGGCGGCGGCATGGCATTCCGATTATCTCGGATGGCGGCATCAAACATTCCGGCGATCTGACCAAAGCCATCGGCGCCGGCGCCGACAGCGTCATGATCGGCAGCCTCTTGGCTGGCACCGACGAAACACCCGGCGAAACCTTCCTCTTTCAGGGACGCACCTACAAAGGCTACCGTGGCATGGGGTCTCTGGGGGCGATGAACCAGGGTTCCGCCGACCGCTACTTCCAGGGCGAAATTACGAACACCGCCAAATTTGTGCCGGAAGGCATTGAGGGTAAAGTTCCCTATCGCGGGTCGCTCGCCGGCGTGCTTTACCAACTGCTGGGCGGTCTGCGTTCCGGCATGGGCTACGTCGGCGCTGGCAGCATTGCCGAATTGCAGGAAAAGGCCCGCTTTGTCCGTATTTCCGCCGCTGGTCTGAAGGAATCGCATGTCCACGATGTCATCATCACTAAAGAAGCGCCCAACTATCATACGCCCTGAAATATCATGGCCATGGCTATGCAACACGATAAAATCATTATCCTCGATTTCGGCTCGCAAACAACGCAACTGATTGCCCGCCGCATCCGTGAACAGAAGGTCTATTGCGAGATCCATCCCTTTTCGGCCCCACTCGACAAGATCCGGGCGATGCGTCCCAAAGGCCTAATATTATCCGGTGGGCCGTGCTCGGTCTATGACGATGACGCGCCCTACAGTGACTCCGGCATTTTCGATCTGGGCATTCCGGTCCTGGGCATCTGTTACGGCGCGCAACTGATGGTGCGGCAACTCGGTGGCCTTGTCGAAAAAGCCGAAAAACGCGAATTTGGCCGCGCCGACCTGAAAATTGCCGAGGCGGCGGACATCTTTGGCAGCCTATCCACACGAGAACCGCATCAGGTGTGGATGAGCCACGGCGACCGCATTGAGCGCCTGCCCGATGATTTTATCACCATCGCCGAAAGTCTCCATTCTCCCTATGCCACAGTGCGGCATAAAACCCGGCCCTTCATCGGTGTGCAGTTCCATCCGGAGGTGGCGCACACCTTGATTGGCATGGATATCCTGAAGAATTTCATCTTTCAGGTCTGCGGCTGCCAGCCGACGTGGACGATGCGCTCGTTTATCGAGCGG
>DOMU01000042.1 GCA_003509305.1 Desulfobulbaceae bacterium
AGGCGTAGCAACGGATGCAGCGGCTCATTTCTTTTTCCCAGAAGGCGAAGCGCTCGTCGAGAGTCTTCGCCTCAAAGGCCGCCAGGTCGGCATAATCGTCGGTCTTGCCTTCCGCGGGCGTGCCGACGAATTCGTCGCTGACCACGGCATTCGGATACTGGCAGGAAGAGCATTTATCGGCCATGACTTCGGTCAGGGCCAGCGTCTGTTCGGTATCTCCGGCCTTCACCGTCAGTTTGTCGCCGGCTATGCTGAGCGACGACACCATGCCCGGTTCAAGGTCCTGGCCCAATTTGGCCGCGATTTTGGAAATGTCAACGACACCGGTGCAGGGGAAGCCGATGATGACCACCTCCTCCCGTTTGACCAGGCCCTCGGTGATTTGCTGCACCACCGAACGGCTGTCGCAACCCTTGACGACAATGCCGACCTTCTTGCCCTTGTATTCCGGCAGGAAGACGGCGGGGTTGTTGACCGCCAGCGGCCCGGCGGCAAAGGCATCGACCTCTTCCGGCTTCCGCATGAAAAACGGCGCGCTGCGCAGAGGATCCGGGCCCGGACCCCAACCGATGACGCAGTCAACATCGGGTAAAACCTTGCGTATCGCCCCTTTCAATTCATCATCCATTTCGGTCTCTCTATAGAATCAGATAAAACCAACAATGTGACTAGGCACACCATATGGCCTAATTATTCACCCACATTTACCAGCAGCCGTTCCATGTCCGGAGATTCCGGGAAGACCGGCGCTGGCGGCAAAGCATGAATCTGTTTGGTGAACTCGGTCACCACATGCTGCCAGCGCTGTCCTTCCGACGCCGAAACCCAGGTATACTCGAAACGGGCCGGGTCAATGCCAACGGTCGGCAGCAGATTTTTGCACATCTCAAGGCGGCGGCGGGCGTAGAAGTTGCCCTCCGCGTAGTGGCAGTCGCGAGGATGGCAGCCGGAAACCAAGACGCCATCAGCGCCACCGAGGAGCGCCTTGACAATGAACAACGGATTAATTCGTCCGGAACACGGAACACGGATGATGCGCAGGTCGGTAGGTTGCACGAAACGACCGACTCCGGCGGTATCCGCGCCGCCATAGGAACACCAGTTACACAAAAAGCCGATTATCCGGCGTTCTTTCCCTGTCAGCACCGACATAGCGCCTCCACTTCGGCAAGTATCTGATTATCCGTGAAATGTGAGAGTTGTATCGCGCCCTGCGGGCAGGTGGCGTTACATAAACCACAACCCTGACATACCGCCTCAATGACTTCAGCTTTGGGCTGTCCACGGAAGTCAATCTCGCGGATGGCCTTGTACGGACAGACATTGATACATTTGGCGCAGCCGACACAGCGGTTGATATTGACCTGGGCGATCTGCGGGTCACTCTCCAGCATGTCTTTGGAGAGGAGGCCGATGGCCTTGGCGGCGGCGGCGCTGCCCATGGCGACCGACGATGGAATATCCTTTGGCCCCTGGCTGCAACCAGCCAGAAAGACGCCCGCGGTATTGGTCTCGATCGGTTTCAGCTTGACATGGCTTTCCATGAAAAAGCCGAATTTGTCGTAGGAAATACGCAGTTTTTCAGCCAGTTGCGGCGAATTGGCCGCTGCCTCGACACCAACGGCGAGCACCACCAGATCGGCCTCAACCTCGACCTGGGCGCCGGCCAGCGTATCGACGCCGCGCACCACATAGCGATCGCCTTTGGGATAGATCAGCGACACGCGTCCACGGATATACTGCGTGCCATACTCCTCCTGCGCCCGCCGTGTGAATTCGTCATAGCCTTTGCCCGGCGAGCGGATGTCCATGTAAAAGACGTAGCTCTGGGAATCGGGAATGTGGTCTTTGGTGAGTATGGCCTGTTTGGCCGTGTACATGCAGCAGAAACCCGAACAGTACGGGCGGCCAATCGACACGTCACGCGAACCGACGCACTGGATGAAGACGACGTTTTTCGGTTCCTTGCCGTCGGACAGGCGTTTGATATGGCCACCGAAAGGCCCGGAAGCCGACATCATGCGCTCATACTGCAAGGAGGTGACGACATCGGGATAACGGCCAGCGCCGTATTCGCTGTAAACTTTCCAATCGACCAGGTCATAGCCAGTGGCGGCGACCATGGCGCCGACCTGCACCGTGACCAGCTCATCCTGCTGTTCGTAATCAATGGCTCCGGTCGGGCAGACCTTGGCGCAGACACCGCATTTGCCTTTGACGAACTGGCGGCAGAAGCTTTTGTCGATGACCGCCTTTTTCGGAATGGCCTGTGGGAAGGGGATGTTGATGGCTGTGGTCGCGCCGACACCTTCGTTGAAACGGTCAAACGACTTCTTTGACGGGCATTTTTCGGTGCAGAGACCGCAACCGGTGCATTTGGTGTTATCGACGCAGGTGGCTTTCTTGCGGATGACCACCTCAAAATTACCGACAAAGCCGGAAACCGACTCAAGCTCGGAACAGGCGTGGAGCGTGATTTTCGGATGCTGGGCGACATCGACCATCTTCGGGCCGAGGATACAGCTTGAGCAGTCCACCGTCGGGAAGGTCTTGTCAAGTTTGGCCATCTTGCCGCCAATCGACGGCTCGCGCTCGATCATCACCACTTCGATACCGGCGTCGGCACAGTCGAGCGCCGCCTGGATGCCGGCAACACCGCCACCGATGACGAGAACCCGTTTGGTGGACGGGAAATACTTCGGCGTCAAGGGCCGGTCGCGCCTCAGCTTTTCGACGGCGATACGTACCAGTTCAAAGGCCTTGTTGGTGTTGGCTTCCTTGTCTTTGCCGATCCACGAGACATGCTCGCGGATGTTGGCCATTTCAAACATGTAGCGGTTGATGCCCGCCCGTTCCACCGCCCGGCGGAAGGTCGGTTCGTGCATACGCGGGCTACAGGCGGCGACGACAACGCCATCCAAAGCGTGTTCCTGAATGCCGCGAATGATGCCGTCTTGCCCAGGTTCCGAACAGGTGTACATGCTGTCGGTGGCGAAGACCACTTCCGGCAGGTTTTTTGCGAGTTCGGCAACTCCGGCGGAATCGACGGTGGCGCCAATATTGGTGCCGCAGTGACAGATAAATACTCCTATTCTCATGCCGCTCCCTCCGTTTGCTCAACCTTGGCGGCCCCGCGGCGCTGATCGGCCAGTTTATTGAGTACCGGCTGTGGATCAACCACCAGTTTATCCAACCCAAGTTCGTTATGGGGGAGGGCGAACGCCAAACCAAGTAATTGCGTGTAGTACATGACGGGCATTTTGAAGTGCGTCTTGTTGGCCCGATTGATTTGACCCTGGCGCAGATCGAGATTCATCTGGCACAGGGGACAGGCAACGGCGATGACATCGGCGCCAAGCGATGCGGCAAGATCGACGATTTTGCCGGAAAGGCGGGTAACCGCCTCATTCAACGGAATGCCCATTGAGGCGCCGCAGCATTCGACTTTCAGCGGGAAGGGCAGCACTTCGGCCCCGGCGGCGGTGAGCAGTTCTTCCATCACCATCGGGTTTTCCGGGTCGCCGAGCTGCATCAGCTCTTGTGGGCGGCTCATCAGGCAGCCATAGTATGGGGCCACTTTCAGGCCGGTGAGAGGCCGCATTGATTTGGCGGCAATTTCCTCGGCGCTGACCTGATCGTGAATAACTTCCATCACCGATTTGATGGTATGGCCTTCTTTCAGGGTCTCGCCGCCTAAGAGCTTCGCGGCTCTGGGGCCGATATGCTCGTCGCTCATATTCCTGAGCGCGACCCGCAAATTTTTCAGGCAGCTTGGGCAGGGCGTCGTGACATCAAGGAGGCCTTGTTTCCCGGCCTGGACGAGGTTTCTCGCCGATAGGGCGGTGGACAGGCAGTGATCGACGGTGTGGGCCGGTGTCGAGCCGCAGCAGCTCCAGTCATCAAGGTCTTGTAGGACAATTCCCAGTTCGGCGCAGACGGCGCGGGTCGAACTGTCGTATTCGGCGGATGTACCCTGCCCTGAACAGCCGGGATAGTAGCCGAACGGCTCATTTCTGCTCATGAACACCCTCCCTGAATCGTTTGAAAATGGCGCTGACTTCATCGCGCGCTTTGATGCTGTGCGGCATAAAGGGCAGTTTGCGCCGGGACAGCATCGCGGGCGCCAGATCGACATCGGAAATCAGCCTGCCGGTGGCGGCCATGAACATGCCCATCGTTCCGGCCTCGTAGGAGCGGCCAAATGTCTCCACCGTTTTCAGGAAGGAGCCGACGAATGCCCGCACCGGCCAGACCGCGAGCTTACCCTCGCGCCTTGCCATGTGGCGGCAGACATCCATGACGGTGGCCACGTCAATGTCGTTTGGACAGCGCGCCGTGCAGGTTTCGCAGGTGGCGCAGTAGGCTAAGGATTTACTGGCCAGCACCGTGTCTTTCTGCCCTAATTGAATCAGACGCATGATGCGGTTGACGGGCAAGTCATAGGCGAAATTCATCGGACATCCCGCCGTGCAGTTACCGCATTGGTAACATCGCGACACGTCTTGCCCGCTTTCTTCCTCAACCTGCTGAATAAAACTCCGGTTGGATGACGCGAGGTCAATAGTTTTCATCCCGAATGCACCTGGGTTAATGGTATAGGCCTGACGTTTTTATCCGTCGTGCCCGATTATAAATTCCTCACTTTTTCAAGTGTTCTGCCGCTCGTCTGGTTAAGCTAACGTCGCAGGTACTTAGCAGATTTCACCCCGATGGGCAAGGGCTTAATTCCATTTGTCTCGTTCTATAATGCAGAACGAATATATGAAATATTTTTTTTACATTGTGTATCCCGTCACCCGCTTCAACGCAGCGGTGGCCGTGCCAAGGTCAGGGTGTAGCAATGGTTCGGGTCGGTAAAGGTCAGGGGGGCGCTGATATCGGCGAGGGACGCCAACGCTGGAGATTTGGCCAGTTGTGCGAAAACCGAGGCGATGGCGCCGCGCCGCTCCGTTTGGAACATCTCAAACAAACGCTGCCGCATAGAGGTTTTCTGTCTGATATAAACGGCCTGGTGTTCTTTCAGGCCGCATAAAGCGGCGGCGGCGGCGATGGCCTCATCAAAACCACCGAGCTTATCGACGAGGCTCAGTTTCTGCGCGTCGTGGCCACTGAAAACCCGGCCTTCAGCCACCGCTTCAACAGCTTCTGGCGTCATCTTCCGGCCTTCGGCGACGATGGCGATGAAACGGCGGTAGCCGTTTTCGACCGACAATTGGATGGACTTGGCCAGCGCCTGAGGCAGGGGCCTGGCCAGGTTCAGTCCAGCGGCCAAATCGCTGGTGCCGACGCCGTCGTTGTGGACGCCTAAAACGGCTAAACTGTCCTCGAAGGTGGGAATAGCGCCGAAGATGCCAAGCGAGCCGGTGAGGGTGGTCGGCGCCGCCCAGA
>DOMU01000194.1:0-11491 GCA_003509305.1 Desulfobulbaceae bacterium
GGGAATCTCGATGATGTCGCCGCGGCGAGCGGCGAGTTTCTGTTGGAGGAAGGTCGGCAGATCCACCTTGCCGACAAAGCATATACCCTGCGAATCTTTCCGTTTGGCCGTGGCGAGCTTTTGTTCCTGAGCGATCCGCCGCACCTCGGATTTGAGCATGCCCCCTATCGGGAACATAGCGCGGGAAAGCTGCTCCTGCGACAGTTGGCACAGAAAATAGCTCTGGTCTTTATTACCGTCGACACCCGCCAGCAGGCGGTGGAAGCGGCCGTCGGGGGTCTGCTCCACACGGCAATAGTGTCCTGTGGCGACGGCGTCGGCACCCAGCTTCAAAGCCTCATGCAAAAAGACATCGAACTTTATCTCCCTGTTACACAGCACATCGGGATTGGGCGTACGTCCCCGCGCATATTCGTCGAACATGTAGTCGACCACTCGCGTGCGGTACTGCTCGGAAAGATCGACAAAATGGAAAGGTATATCGAGTTTTTTGGCAACTAACTCTAATCAGGTGGCAGAATCGTATCCGGATTGAGAAAGACCACCATTTCCGTCTCCGGCGGCAAATGGCGTGCCGCCAAATTGTTGGCACGAGCGAAGCCGATATTTGCCGCCAAGGTCAGCGTTATCGGATAGACTGCCGAAAGCTCACGCAAATAATCGCGTTCGTCGGAACCACTATCGACAACATGGATCGTATCAGGCGGCCTGGTTTGCTGGCTCAGGGCCGTAAGACAGTGGGGCAGTGTGCCCTCGGAATTGTGGCTGACGATAATTGCCGCGATGCTCATCGTTTTTCCCGTCGGAGGATTTTTTTGTGACCAGTCCCCATCTTCGCGTCCTGGTGCTTGCACCGCAACCTTTTTTCCAGAACCGCGGCACACCAATCGCCATCCGGCTGCTGGCGACTGAACTGGCCTCCCTCGGCCACGAAGTGCATTTGTTGGTTTTTCATGAGGGCGAAGATGTGGCGATGCCGGGCGTCGTTCTGCACCGCGGCGCCAGACTCCCCGGCCTCGGCCCAATTCCGCCCGGTTTTTCTTTTGGCAAAATTCTCTGCGATCTGGCGCTTTTCGCCAAAGCCTGCGCCCTGATACGCCGCCAGCGTTTTGATGTCATTCACGCCTGCGAGGAGTCGGTCTTTCTGGCGCGAGCGCTGAAAACGCTGTTTGGCCTTCCCTATATTTACGATATGGATTCGTCGCTGCCGATTCAGCTCATCGACAAGATGCCGTTTTGCCGTCATCTGGCCGGACCGCTTTCCGCCTGTGAAAAGATGGCGGTGCGGTCGAGCGCCGGTGTCGTCGCCGTCTGCCAGGCGCTCGCCGACATTGCCTTAAGCCATGCTCCCGACAAAACGGTGACGCGCCTTGAGGACATCAGCCTGCTTGAGGAGACGGCGGAAGATGCGGCGGTGGAAAATTTACGCGAACAGTATCATCTCTCTGGACCGCTGTTTCTCTATGTCGGCAATCTCGAAAGCTACCAGGGGATTGGCTTGATGCTCGCCGCCTTTCGCCTGGCCTGCGAACGGGGCTGTCATGGCCACCTCGTCATCATCGGCGGCAACGACGCGGCCATCGGCAATTACCGGCGACAGGCCGGAACGTTTGGCATTGGCGCCCGCGTCATCTTCCATGGGCCGCGCCCGGCGGCGCTTCTCGGCGGCTATTTGGCCCAGGCCGATATGNNATTCTCGTCTCACCGCGGACTCAAGGGAACAACACACCGATGAAGCTGTATTCCTACCTCGATTCCGGCAAAGCCATTCTCGCCACCAATCTGCCAACTCATACTCAGGTCTTGGATGATGCCTGCGCCTGCCTGGTTGAAGCGGATGAAGAGTCCATGGCCGCTGGCATGGCGCTGCTCGCCGCTTCGCCGGAACTGCGCCAGCGGCTGGGTGAACGCGGGCGGCAATTGGCCCGGGAAAACTATTCGCTTGCCGCCTTCCGCCGCAAACTGGCTGGATTTTACGAGAAAATCGGCGGCCCGCTTGGCAACAAAAGCTGATACGGCTTCCCGCACCGCCGCCATTTCCGGCTAAAACTTGCCAACTCTTTACCAGCCATGGTACATTCGCGCCTGGATCAACGTTCTGTTTGTAGCGCGGTGGCCGATCTCCTCCACCGGCATTTTCCGCCCGCTGTCTGGGCCTATCATTACGGAATTCGGTCAGCGAGCGTCGGAAACGGATTCTTCAGGTGAGACGGAATTCGCAATCCCCGCCGCTCACAAGACGGCATGACAAAAACTCTTCGCAAAGCTACGAAAGCTCCGCCTCCTCCGAAAAACTACGTCCACGGCACGGCACGGGAGCGGCTTCAACAGTTCTGGGATATCTTCAGCAAAGACGACACGGTGCTGGTCGTCATCAATGCCGACCCGGACGCCCTGGCCAGCGCCATGGCCGTCAAACGCCTGTTGCGATACCGCGTTAAAAATGTGGTCATCGCCCATCCGAACGAAATCCGCCGCATGAACAACGTCACCATGGTGCAGCGGCTGAAGATTCCTTTGGAGCGACTTGGCAACGTCAAAACCGGCGATTTTTCCAAAATCGTCATGGTCGATTCCCAGCCCAACCATCTGCCCTGTTTTGAAAAACTGAAAATCGACGCCGTCATCGACCATCACCCGATTGTCGTCGAATGGTTGTTTCCCTTCGTCGATATTCGCCCGGATTACGGGGCGACCGCTTCGATCATGGTGGAATACCTGCGCGCCAGCGGCATCAAAATGTCGAGCGACCTGGCGACGGCCCTGTTCTACGCCATCAAGGTCGATACCAACAATTTCGAGAAAAGCTCCCGTCTGGCCGACGGTATCGCCTTCCGCTACCTGTTCGATCTGGCCAACCGCGACCTGGTGCGCAAGTTCGAACTCACCGATCTGCGCCGCTCCGAGCTGCGCTATTTCTCCGTCGGCCTGAAAAATCTGAAATATTCCAAAAGACGCTACTATTCGCACATTGGCAAGGTATCCAGTCCGGATGTCTTGGTCATTGTCGCCGACTTTCTCAACCACGTCGGCGAAATCGACTGGGTCTTTGTTTCCGGCCTTTATAACGAAAAGCTGGTTGTTATCTTCCGCTGTGACGGCTATCGTAAAAATGCAGGTAAATTGGCCGCTCGCAGTTTCGGTTCGCTCGGTTCAGCGGGCGGCCACAAGCAGGCGGCCAGAGCGGAAGTGCCGTTAAAAAATCTTGAAATGGGAGACAAGGAATTCACTTCCGAGTCGCTGCGGCGGCTCATCATGCGCCATATCTGAGCAAATCTTTCCTTAATCGGGTGCTGGATGCGTAAAACGAAGACCTTAGCGATGATTCTGGCCGGCGGACGGGTTGACGAGCTGAATGTCCTGACCCTGTACCGGCCCAAATCGGCCTTGCCCTTCGGCAGTTTCGTGCGGGTGATTGATTTTCCTCTTTCCAACCTGATGAATTCCGGCATTGAGCGCGTGGCGCTCCTCAGCCAATACCGCAGTTACTCTCTGATCAATCATATCGGCACCGGCGCCGCCTGGGACATGCTGGGGCGCAACCGTGGCATCATGATTCTACCGCCCTATACCGGCGGTGACCAGACAAACTGGTATCGCGGCTCCGCCGACGCCATTTACCGTAACATTAACTTCATTAAATACATCGACCCAGACGAGGTGTTGATTCTCTCCGGCGACCATATTTACAAAATGGATTATCAGAAAATCCTCGCCTATCACCATGAAAAAGATGCCGATCTGACCATGGTCTTCACCCGAGTGCCGCTGGAGAAGGCGCACCGTTTCGGCATCGCGATGCTGAATGATGAAGACGGCGACCGTGGTGGCCGGGTTACCGGCTACTGGGAAAACCCGGCTCAGCCGGCAGCCGACTGGGCATCGCTGACCGTCATGCTGTTCAAGCCGGAAGTGTTGTACAAGTTTTTGCAGGAAAATCAGTATGATGCATCGTTTCACCTTGGCCATGACATCATCCCGGCGATGATGGCGGCGGGCTTCAAAGTCTATGGCTACAAGTTCCGTGGCTACTGGGGCTACACGCGGACAGTCGATGAATACTGGCAGTCGAATATGGATCTCCTCGGGGAAAAACCCCTGATTGACATGGAAGCCTGGGGGCTGCGCACCAACCTCGACCACTATGGCATTCGCGACTTTCAGCCAACCATCGTCGGCGATGCCGCCCATATCGAAAACAGCCTTTTCTACAACGGCTGCCGCATCGAAGGCACGGTGCGCAACTCGATCCTGTCACCCGGTGTTGTGGTCGAGAAAAACAGCGTTGTCGAAAATTCAATCCTGTTTTTCAACACCCGCATCGGTCGCGAATGCCTGCTCAGCAAGGTGATCGCCGATGTCGATTGCCACTTTCACAACGGAGTGCGGGTCGGCGCCGAAACCGGCGACAGCGCCGCGCGGGTGACGGTAATCGGGCAGGACAATACTATTCCAGCAAATACCGTCATTGGCCAAGGCGCGGTGATTTACCCCAAACTTGCCGAAACTTCCTGGAAACAGACCGTTGTGAGCGGGGAGGTGCTGCGATGAACATCCGTTCCGATGCCTTGGTTCTTCTTCTGGCTGGCGGCGTTGGCAGCCGCCTGAATATTCTGGTGCAGAATCGCACCAAACCAGCGGTGCCTTTTGGTGGCATCTACCGCATCATCGACTTCAGTCTCTCAAACGTCGCCAACTCCGGCCTGAAGAAAGTCGGCGTCCTCACTCAGTATAAACCGCTGTCGTTGATGAGCCATCTTGGCTCCGGCGAAGCCTGGGACCTGAATGGCCGCTTGCGTGGCCTGAAAATTCTGCCGCCGCGCACCGGCGCCAAAGATTCCGACTGGTATCAGGGCACCGCCGACGCGGTGCGGCGCAACATCGACTTCATTCGCGCCAATCCCAGCGACGAGGTGCTGATCCTGTCTGGCGACCATATCTACCACATGGATTTTACTTCAATGCTCGCTTTTCATCGCGCCAAAAATGCCGACGTAACGGTGGCGATGATGGTGGTGCCGCTCAGCGAAATCCACCAGTTCGGGGCGGCGATTGTCGACGATGAAAAACGCATCGTCGAGTGGGAGGAAAAACCACAGGTGCCGCGCACCAACCTGGCCTCAATGGGCATCTATGTCTTTGACCGCCGGTATCTGCTCGACGCCCTGGAACGGGACCGGGCCAGCGTCGATTTCGGCATGCATGTGCTGCCGCACGCCATCGCCCACAACGACGCCTACGCCTACCCTTTTACTGGATATTGGCGCGATGTCGGCACCATCCAGGCCTATTGGCAAGCGAATATGGATCTTCTCGACCCTAACGCCGAGATCTCGCCGCAGGACTGGAAAATCCATACCAATATCGAAGCCGAGGGGCGCCTCGCCGACCGGCCACCGGCGCGTTTTGGCGCCAGGTCGCATTTACGGAGATCCCTCATTGCCGCTGGCTGCGTCATCAACGGCAGCGTTACCAATTCCGTGCTGGCACCGGGCGTCATCGTCGAGGAAGGCGCGGTCGTCCACAACTCCATCCTCTTCGCCGACTGCGTGGTCAAGAAAGACACCGTCGTTGACCTGACGATCTGTGACAAAAACGTGATCATCGGCGAAAAGGCGGTGGTTGGCCTCGGCGAAAATCATCAGGCGAAAAACCATCAGTATCCGGAACACCTGTACAGCGGCATCACCCTGGTCGGCAAACGGGCCGTCATTCCTGCCGGCGTCAGTATTGGCCGCAACTGCATCATCCACCCCGATTCCGACGAATCGGCCTACTCCAGCTTGAACCTCGAAGATGGCGTCACCCTGCATCCGGATGGGGAAATCTGTTAGCGGCAGGCCGCTGGTTTTACCTTTGCTTGCGGCCAGAGTTCAGAGAGCGGCGCGGGTTGGCCTCAACCAGCCACCTCTTTTTCCCGGATGATCATAACGCTGCATGGCGATTCGTCGATCAGGGCTTTCGCCGCCGAACGTTCGAGGAGGCGCCGCAGTCCGGACACATAGCGATGGCCCGTGACCACCAGATCGGCATTAAGCTTCTTCGCCAGCAGCACGATCTGCTCGACGACCGAACCTTGCACAAAATGGCATTGCGCCTCAATGCCCCAGGCATCAAGGAGTTGCCGCGCCCCTTCAAGAAGTTTTCTGGTTTCCGCCTCAAGCGTATCGAAAATTTCCGGGACCAGGTCCGCCGCCTTCACCTCGGCGATCTGATTGAGGTCAAAGACGGAAACCACATGCAGCTTGGCGTCGAAGCGGCGGGTTATTTCGGCGGCATGGAGCAGGACGGCATGTTGCTGATCAGAGGCATCGACGGCGACGAGAATCGTTTCTAACATGAATGCACCTTTTTTTATTTGGGCTGTTTTGGCCGCATGAACCACGCGGGCAGCAGGGCAACAAAAGAGATCGCGGCCACGAGCAGGAAACTGGCGCGGAACCCCATGACATGGGCCTGCGCCGCCACCATGTCCGACAGAAAGCGGTGAGCTTCGCTGGCGACGACAGAGCCAACCAGTCCGGCCTGGCGCAGCGCTTCGCTAATCAGATGCAGTGTGGCGGCGCTGACATCGCTCCCCGTCTGCATGGCGTTGATCTCATGCGCATAAAAAGTTGTTTGCCGCTCCAGATAGACAGAGATCATATCGACGCCGATCGCCCCGCCCAACTGGCGGCTGAAGTTGATCGATCCCGCGCCGTGGCTGACCAGATGCGGTTCGAGCACCCTGAGGGAACCGCTATTCAAGGATGGCAAAAGGAGTCCCATGCCGATACGGCCAAGCACGACATAAAAAGCGAAGGTCCAGAAGGCGGTATCCGTGCTTATCTGGCCCATGAGATAACTGGAAAAGGCGAACAGCGCCATCCCGGCAAGAATCAGGATATGCGGCGGCAATTGGTCGCTTAATCGTCCCGACAGCGGGAAAATGATACCCAGGGCGATACCGGCCGGCATCAGGAGCAGGCCAGCTTCGGTCGGTGTATAGCCTTGCACGGTCTGAACAAAAAGCGGCACCAAATAGGTGGAGCCATAGACCCCCAATCCGTAAACGAAGGCGACGAGGAAGGCACCGACAAATCGCGGGTTATGATACACCTCAAGAGCAAGCAAGGGTGTCCGTGTGCGCCGCTCCTGCGCCACGAAACCGATGGCGGTGACGATGGCCAGACAGAAGTTCCCGCGCACAAAGGCCGAGTCCCAGCCCATGCGCTGGCCATTGGACAAGCCGGTGAGAAAGGCGGCGATCCCGACCGTCAGGAGGATGAAACCCAGCCAATCGAAGGGAGGCGGTTCGCTTTCCCGGTCCGTCGCCAGAAACATCGAGGCCAGCGCCAAGCTTATGGCACAAAACGGCAGGCCGAGAAAAAACACATAGTGCCACGAGTAATTGTCGATCAGCATACCGCCAGCGGTTGGGCCAAGGGCCGGGGCCAGAATAATCCCCATACCATACAGCCCCATGGCCGAGCCGCGCCGGTTGGGCGGAAAAACCTGAAACATGGTCACCGTGCCCAGCGACTGGGCCAGACCAGCGGCGGCACCCTGGATAATCCGAGCAACAATCAGCCAGGTGTCATTGGGGCTGAAGGCGCCGATCAGGGAACCGAAGGAAAAGGCGACAAGCGCGATACTAAAAGCGCCCCGACTGCCGAATGACTTGGCGGCCCAGGTGGCGGCCAGCATGGCGGCGGTCATCGAGGCGAGAAAAGCCGTGGACAGCCACTGCGCCTGATCCTGGCCAAGGCCGAACTCGCCCATGATATCGGGCATGGCCACGTTGACGATGGTGGCCGAGGCAACCATCGCGATCAGCCCGACCAGAATCGTCAAAGAAACGTACCACTTGTAGGCTGCGCCATAACGGGCGGCCAGTTCATCAACCGTGGCCCGTGATGGCATTACCAGCCTCCACCCAACGATCTGAACAAACGGACGGCGGCCCGCGCCGCATCGGCCTCGGCGCGAGGCAGCTCGGTTTCGGCGGTCAGGAGTTGCCGGTCGGTATCCAGGACATCGCTCAGCGGAATCATCCCGGCCTGATAGGCTTCCTGCGATTCATTCTGAACGCGGGTCAAGGCGTTAATCTGTTTAATCACACTCCGCCGGTAGGCCTCGAACTGCACCAGCGAGACGCAGGCGTTCTCGATATCCTCGGCGGCGCGCAAAATCACCTGCCGGTAACGGACGAGCGCTTCCCGTGTGGCGGCATCGGCCTGGGCGACCTCGGCGTTGATACGGCCGAAATCGAACAGACGCCAGCGCAGCCCGGCTAAGGCAAGGGGTTGAAATGTATCGCTTGAAAACAGGCGCCCGATACTCCGGCTTTCATAGCCCAACAGACCCGACAAAGATATCTCCGGATAGTATTCAGCCACAGCGGCGCCGATTGTGGCGTTTTTGGCGGCCAGTTCCCGTTCGGCGGCGATGATATCCGGGCGGCGGCGCAAGAAATCGGCGGATTGCGTGCTGATTCGCGGCGCCACAGCAATGGCCGCGGGCTGGCGCNNCTTGGCGCAATTCACCGGCGTAGGTTCCCGGTTGCGCCCCCATCAGGACATCAAGGCGATTCAACTGCGCTTCCAGCTCCATCCGCAAGAGCGGAACCGTCCCTTCGGCATGGGCCAAGAGCGCTTCAGCCTGGGCTACGTCCCGGTCGGTGGAGAGGCCATTGGCCCGCTGCTCTTTGAGCATGGCCAGCAAATCGCTGTCGTTGTCAGTCCTGGCTTTGGTAGCCCGTAACTGCGCCTGCGCCGCGCGAATCCTGAAATAGGTATCGGCGGCCTCAGCGGCGACCNNCGGCGGCCTCGGCCATGGCCAATGCCGCTTCTTCCCGGCGCTTCAATCCGCCGAAGAGGTCGGTTTCCCAGGAAGCGCCCAGGCCAACATCGTAGAGTTCAGAGTTTCGCTTAAAACCAGGCATCGAGTCGGCGACGGCGGCCAGCGGATTTTCGAGAGACGCGCGCTCGTACAGGGCCTGCGCATTGCTATCAACAGTTGGCAGGCGTTTCGCGCCCGCCGTTCTGGCAACGGCGCGCGCCTGCGCCACGCGCTCGAACGAGGCTTCTATGTCGAGATTTTCTTTGAAGACGCGGTCGATAATTTTCGTCAGCGCCGGGTCTTGAAATCCCCGCCACCACTGGTCAAGAGGTGGTTCGGCGACAGTGGCCGGACGGGCGGCCACCCTTTTGGCATTGTGCAGGGGGCCAAGTTCCACCGTCGGCCTGACATAGTCAGGCCCAACGGCGCAGCCAGTCAGGATTGACAGGCAGACGAGAATGGGGATGGCGGTGATTTTCATTTTTTTAATGTCGGCGTGTGTCAATGTCCACTTCGACCATCATGCCCGGACGCAGAGGATTGTCGTCCGGCTGTTCGACGGCAATACGCACTGGGACGCGCTGAGTAATTTTCGTGAAATTGCCGGATGGATTCGGGCTGGGCAGCAACGCGAACTCGCCGCTCGCGGCATTGCCGATGCGTTCGATATGGCCGGAAAAATGGCGATCAGGATAGGCATCGACACGGATCTCGGCAGCTTGCCCTACTTGCAGACCGGCCAGTTTGGTCTCTTTGATCTCGACGTTAATCCATATTTTCTTGGGGTCATGGATAATGAACAAACGCTGCCCAGGGATGACATATTCTCCTGGCTGGACAAATTTCTGATCGACGATGCCATTGATCGGGCTGCGCACCCGCCGGTCGGCAATGTTAATTTCCTGTTGCCGGATCCGCGCCTCTATTTGGGCGGCCTCTTGCGCCAGGCTGTCCAACTCTTTACCCAAAATATCGACGTCGCCAAGCTTCGCCTGCGCATCGCTTAAAGCCGTCGAAGCCGACAGGGCCAACGCCTCAGCCTGCCGCAACTGGGTCTGCCGCTGTTCCCAGACTTCACGGGACACCATGCGTCCGAGCAGATCGTTGGCCCGCTGAAATTCACGCTGGGCCTGTTCGAGTTTCGAGGCCGCCGCTTTCTGATTGGCCTCGGCGGCGGTCACCGCGCCATGAGCGGTGGCATTGACCATACGCCGCTGGATCGTCACCCGTTCCCACCGCGCACGAATCGCTTCGGCCTTAGCGCGTAGCTCCGCCAGCTTAAGATCGGCTTCCCGCTGATCTATGACTATCATCTCCTGGCGCTCGCGAACGGTTTCGCCATCGGTGACCAGGCGCGCCGTGATCCAGCCATCGACACGGCTGCTGATGGTGATCATATTGGCTTTGACGCGGGCGTCGTTCTCGGTCACATGCCCCAGGCGTTCATAGACCCATACGCCGAACGCTATGAGACCGACGGCAATCATACAAAGGATGGTCCTTTTGCGATAACGGCGCAAAAAAACGGACAAACGCTGACCTCGCCTGAGAGGCGAGGAGGAAGGCTCCATGGAATCCTGATCGTTTGATATCATTGGTTCAGTGTTCTCGTGCGGATTTTCTTGGCAAAGCTTGTCGCGCCTATAAAGCGAAGCGGACGAAACTGTTTCATCCGCTTCGCAAACGTATCCATCAAGCAATAATCATACCATGGTGGAAGAGCACACACTACCGAGTGGAAGACCAGCAACTCTCAATATATTGAAGATTATTGCGCGGTATGTTGCTATTCATGGTAGAATATGCGGTATATTGCTATCTTGTCGCATGACATGGGCAAATACAAACAGGTGAGGTCAATGAAATGAGCGACAGGGACGATTTTTTTCGGGAAGTCACGGTCAGAATATGCAGCAGCCTCGATATTAAAACGGCGCTGAGAAAGTCATTCGACTATATGAAACTTCATTTTCCTTTGGATGTTTTCAGCCTGGTTATCTTTGATTCTGATATTTCAGCGATCAGAAGAGTGGCGCACGTTACCGCCGACAATACGGAAATACCGAATGAAATAATTCCGTTACCAAAGAAAATATGGGAAACCGCGCAGCATCTCAGGCCGAAAATCCCGACGATCATCAACAGCGGCACCAGCGAATACTACAAACTTTTAGCGCCCTATATTCAACTCGAAGGCAATTCGAGAATGTCCCTGCCGCTGCTTATAGATGATAACCTGCTGGGTTCATTATCGTTATGCGCCTTTGGCGAAGGCAAGTACCAGGCCGAGCATCTCGACCTGCTGGCCACCGTCTCGGTTCCTTTCGCCATTTCCCTCGCCAATGCCCTCGCCTACGAAAAACTGATAAAATATCGGGACAGGCTCATTGATGATAACTTTTTTCTGAATAAAGAAATCAGCAAAAAAGCCAATGGCGACATTATTGGCGCCGATGGCGGCCTGAAGGACGTGTTTGAAATGGTCAAGCATGTGGCACCGCTGAACAGCACGGTGCTGCTTTTGGGAGAAACAGGCACGGGAAAAGAAATTATTGCCAACGTCATCCACTCTGCTTCGCCCAGGCAAAATGGCCCTTTCATCAAAGTCAACTGCGGGGCGATACCGGAACACCTGCTTGACAACGAACTTTTCGGCCACGAAAAAGGAGCG
>DOMU01000194.1:11500-14550 GCA_003509305.1 Desulfobulbaceae bacterium
CGGCACCATTTTTCTCGACGAGATCGGCGAACTGCCGCTCCAGGCGCAGGTGCGCCTTTTGCGGGTGCTGCAAACCCATGAAATCGAGCGCATCGGCGGCAACAGATCGATTCCGGTCAATATCCGCGTTATCGCCGCTACCCATCGCAATCTGGAAAGCATGGTCGCCGAAAAACGGTTCCGCGAAGACCTCTGGTTCAGGTTGAACATTTTCCCGGTCATGATCCCGCCATTGCGCCAGCGCAGACAGGATATAGCGCGGCTTGTCCACTATTTTATCCGGCAGAAAAACCTGGAGCTGGGCCTCAATGCGCCACGGGAAATCACGCCTGGCGCCATGGAACGTTTAGTCGCCTACGATTGGCCTGGCAATGTCCGTGAATTACAGAATCTGGTGGAGCGCGAATTGATTCTGCATCGTGAAGCTGGGCTTTTATTCGATACAGCGTATCCGGCGGCGGATAGCGGAGAAATGTCCGGTGGCAAAACGATTGCCGACCGGCAAGTGCCGGTAAGACTCGACGACGTCATTGCCTGGCACCTCAGAAATGTCCTGGCCATAACCGGCGGCAAGGTCAATGGCCCGCACGGCGCGGCGGCGCTCCTGGGGATGAATCCAAGCACACTGCGCTGGCGGCTGGATAAACTCGGCATCGGCCATGGCCGCAAATGCNNCGACAGGTTCACCCCGTGAACACCCATGGGGAATGCGCTCAACACAACACCTTGAACTGACAATGCAATATATCATCAGGTTTCGGTGAAGTCGCTGGGCGGATTGCGCAGGTATTTGACGAAACGAGCTTTTTCGACAGCGTTGGAATAGGCGTCGTCAGGGCTGATAATGTTGCGGTCGAGAAAACCCTGGATAACGTCGTCTAAAATCTGCATACCAAATTTCTTGCCGGTCTGCATAGCCGATACAATCTGGTAGGTCTTCGCCTCGCGGATCAGGTTGCGTACCGCCGGGGTGGCGATGAGGATTTCCAGGCCGGCGATACGGCCTTTGATATCCATCCGCCTGAAAAGGGTTTGAGAAACCACGGCCTTCAGCGCGTCAGCGAGCGTCGAGCGCACCTGACCCTGCTGATTGGCCGGGAAAATTTCGACGATGCGGTCCACCGTTTTCATGGCGTTGATCGTGTGCAGAGTGCCGAAAACCAGATGCCCGGTCATTGCCGCTTCCATGGCCAGGGCGATGGTTTCCAGGTCACGCATTTCGCCAACCATAATGATATCCGGGTCTTCACGCAGGGCGCCACGCAGGGCGGCGGCAAAACTTCTCGTGTGCAGACCGACTTCGCGGTGATTGACGATACACTTCTGCGAACGATGGACGAATTCTATCGGGTCTTCGATGGTGATGATATGGTCTTTGCGCGTGCGGTTGGCCTCGTCGATAATCGCCGCCAAAGTGGTCGATTTACCGGAACCGGTTGGCCCGGTAACCAGCACCAGGCCCTTCGGCAGATGCGCCAACTGTGTTACAACCTGGGGCAGGCCGAGCTGCTCGGCGGTCATTATTTCGCTGGGAATTTCACGGAAGACGGCGCCAATACCGTATTTCTGTTGAAAGAAGTTGCAGCGATAACGCGCCAGGCCCGGGACCTCGTAGCCAAAATCGATATCGCCGGATTCCTCGAAGATCTTGGTTTTCTCTTCCGGACAGATATCGTAGAGCATCACCCGCAACTCTTCATTGATCAGCTTCTTGAACTTCACCCGCTCCATGTCGCCGCAGATGCGAAGCATCGGCTGCTGCCCGGCAACGAGATGCAGGTCGGATGCGCCCTCGTCGTGCATGAGTTTGAAAAAAGCGTCAATTCTTGCCATGGTTCTTTTTTTAGCTCTTTTCCGGCTCCGGCTGAACCGGCGGCATCCGGGCCAGAATATATTCGACAACTTCCTGTGGTTCATCGAGAACCGTGAATATTTCCAGGTCTCCCGCCGCGATGGTGCCATGGGCAAGGAGTGTATCTTTGAACCAATTGATCAGTCCAGACCAGAATTGACTGCCGACCAGCACCACTGGGAAAGGATCGGCGCGTTTGGTCTGAATCAGGGTCAGCGACTCAAACAGTTCGTCGAGGGAACCCAAGCCGCCAGGCATACAGATGAAGCCCGTGGCGTATTTCATGAACATCATTTTGCGGACGAAAAAATATTTGAATTCAATCGGCACATTGGCATAAGGGTTGGGCATTTGCTCGTGCGGCAGGTCGATGTTCAGACCGATGGAAAAACCGCCGCCTTCAGCCGCGCCTTTGTTGGCCGCCTCCATGAGGCCTGGCCCACCACCGGTAATGATACCGTAACCGGCTTTGGCCAGATCGTAGGCGATTTGCTCGGTCATCAGATAGTAGGGGCTGCCGGGTGCCGTCCGCGCCGAGCCGTAAATAGTTACCGCCGGCACTTCGAGGCGTGACAAGAGGTCAAAGCCCTCGATGAATTCGCCCATGATGCGGAACATCCGCCAGGAATTGCTCGATTTGGTGCTGTCCAGAATGTGTTCCCGTTCTGGAAGTTTTTTCCCCGGTTGTAGAATACGCATAGACATAGAATTTCCTCTCGTTCGATCGTGCGGGAATTAGAGTCGAGATTGGTGAGTAAAGTCTTCGGCTCAAAGTGGATTGACCCGCCGCCACAGCAGACGGGAAAAAGTTTTTGTATTGCGCCAGAAATCGAGCCAGGGGCGGAAATGGCTGACACGCTCACCTTTCGGCTGATAAATAACCGAGATAGGCTCCTCACGGATGACGATACCCCGCCCTTTCGCCAGCACAAGAATCTCCACCTCAAATTGATAACGGCGGGCGCGCACACCTAAATTAAGCGATTCCGGCAACGGATACAGCCTGAATCCCGATTGTGAATCGCTGAGCCACGGCCCGCCGCAGGCGCATACCCAAAAGTTGGAAAAACCCCGGCCAAAGCGGCTGGTCCACGGCACATGCTGCCCGGCCATACCTTGGCGCACACCAACCACCAGCGCACGCCCCTGTGCCGCCATGGTCAGAAGCCCGGCGCCATCCGCCGGGTCATGCTGACCG
>DOMU01000122.1:0-747 GCA_003509305.1 Desulfobulbaceae bacterium
GTGGCCGTATTTTTCGTGAATGCGGTTTGGTATCTGATTGAACAGCCGATATAAACCAGGCCGGCCATAAAGCTCTTGCCCCGCCGCTTTTACCGCCGCCTTGCGGTCTTCGTTCTGTGGCAACTGACCGCGCCCATGCACGGCGCCCACGGCCAGCACGGCACCGGTAATGGCACCGCAGGTGTCGCCATACAAACTGATACCACCACCAAAACAGGTGGCCATTTTCAGACTCTCCGCTGGCAGGCCGGTATCGATAATGGCCAGTGCCGCTTCCAGCACGCATTCGGCACAATTGAACCCTTTAGAAAAGTTGTCTTTCGCCCGCTCACGCATCGCGGCGATGGTCTGTTTGTTATCCATATGTCCCCCCAGTGAGAAAAGAAAAAAACGCTCCATTTTTTTATGAATTATTCTGGTAAAAGAAAAGAGAAAAATACAGGCCATTTCTTCTCGCCATGACTAGCACATCCATTCTTTTCGCTCTCGGGCGGCCTTTGTCGCCGATTTATTCCGTAATTATGCGCCTGCGTGAGCGCGGTTATCTTCGTGATCTGTTCCACCGTTACCGTCCGCCGGTGCCGGTGATTTCCGTCGGCAACCTGGTTTTGGGCGGCAGCGGCAAGACGCCGACCGTTGCCGCCATCTGCCGTCATCTCTTGGCCAATGGCGAGAAACCGGCGGTTGTCAGCCGCGGCTACGGTGGCCGGGCTAAAGCGGCGGTCAATGTCGTTTCCGACGGTGAAG
>DOMU01000122.1:817-9199 GCA_003509305.1 Desulfobulbaceae bacterium
GTGGCCATGGGCCGCACGGTGTTGGTTCTCGACGACGGCTTTCAGCATCTGGCGGTCCGCCGTGACCTGGATTTGGTGCTGTTCAACGCCACGACGCTGGCAGGCAACAGCCGCGTTTTTCCCGGTGGTGAGCTGCGAGAGCCGGTGGCGGCGCTGCGGCGGGCATCGGCCTTTCTTCTGACTGGCGTCGATAGCCGCAACAGCGAGCGGGCCGGGCGCTTTTCAGCCCTTCTGGCCGAACGTTTTCCCGGCAAGCCGACGTTTCAGAGCGAACATGTTCTGGCTGAGTTTGTCGATCAGCATGGGCAAGCCGTGCCCGGATTACCGACGTCACTTCTTGCCGTTTCGGCCATCGCCCACCCGCAACGTTTCCACGATTTATTAGCTGGCGCCGGTGTGGCGTTGGCCGGTCGCCTCAACTTTCTCGACCACCACCGTTATCCGCCGGATGCTGTCGAACGCATCGCCCGCGAAGTGAAAAAGCAAAAGGCCGCCGGTTTAATCGTCACGGAAAAAGACCGCGTCAAACTGGCGGCGCGGGATTTGCCCTGCCCCCTGTTCGCGGCCCGCATCAATGCCGTTTTGCCGCCGGAACTGCTGGCCCTGATTGATGCTGCCGTGGCCACTTTCCCACGCTGAAAAACCACGGCGTCGCCGCCCGTGGGCTGAACGCTACAGCAGTGGTATTATTGCCGAGTGGATGCGGCCTCCTCTGTATTTCATAATTATTTGATATTGTTTGTGTATTTTAATTTTTTACAAAGATGTGCGTTGATGGCCTGTTTTTTGCATCGCTTTGTTCAAAAATTTTAACCTCTACCTTCAGGATTTTGTACCATGACCAGCCTGATGCCAACGCTTCGTCACCAAGCCGCCGCCAAAGTGTTTTCCGGTTTTCAGCCGTCCGCTGAAAACCACCTGGCCTATCCGATGGAAGCTCATCAGCAGACCTTGCGCCAGGCGGTTCATTGCCAAGGCGTTGGCCTGCATTCGGGTAAGGCCGTGCGCCTCACCATCAAACCGGCGCCGGCGAACAGCGGCATCCGTTTTATCCGCACAGACCTCGGCGGGCAGAGCGTCGTCGCTCACATGGATAAAGTCGTCGATACAACGCTGGCCACCACCCTGGGTGATGGCGCCTGCACGGTCAGCACCACCGAGCATCTCTTGGCCGCCCTGCGCGGCTGTGGCATCGACAACGCCGATATCGAGCTCGACAGCCCGGAAGTACCAATCATGGATGGCAGCGCCGCGCCATTTTGCGCCCTGATTAAAGAGGCCGGCCTGCGCCGTCAGAACGATCTGCGTCTCGCCCTGCGCGTGATTAAACCCATCCGTTACGAAGATGGGGAAAAACGCATTGCCGTTTTGCCCTTTGCCGGATTCACCGTTTTCGAGGAAATTATCTTTGACGACGATATCATCCAGCGGCAACTTCGTTCCACCGTTTTGCGCGGCGACAACTTCCTGACCGATGTCGCTCCGGCCCGCACCTTTGGCCGCGCCGAGGATGTTGAATATTTGTGGGCTCGCGGCCTGGCCCTGGGCGGTACCCTCGATAACGTCGTTACCATTCACTGGGACCGGAAATCGGTGCTGAACGAAGGCGGTCTGCGTTTTGACGACGAATTTGTCCGCCACAAGATGCTCGACTTGATCGGTGATCTCAGCCTGCTCGGTTGCCAGCTTCTTGGCCGGGTCCAGGCCTTCAAATCTGGCCACAGCCAGCATCTCGGTTTGATGAAGCAAATCGCCGCCTGTCCGGATTCGTGGGAACTGGTGCGCTTGCTGCCGGGCGGCTCTTTCCACCGCGTCGGCGACGGGGCCATGTAGAATATCTGCGGCCAACAAAAAAAAAAAACTGGCAGCCGGGGCGCGGATGCGTTCCGGCTTTTTTTATGGTTTCGACGTTATAGCGCCGGAAAAGCCGCCCGGTCGAGCATGGCGGCCAGGCCGCCGCGTTCTTCCGGGGAAAATCCCATCACCTGGCGCCAGATTTCATCGCTTTCCATGCAGAAGTAAATGCAAGTGGCGGGCGAAACGAATTTTTGTAATTCCTGATATATGAATTGATATAACTCGACGCGGCGCGGTCGGAAATAGCGGCGCTTGCCGTCAAGGCCGTTGATGAATTCGTGGCGGTAGATGGTCGATTGCGGAAAGCGGGCGGTGGCGATTTCTTTCAGCGGCGGCAGGAAACGCAAGGCTCCAAGGGAAATCCAGGCGATGCGCTCGGCGGGTACGGCTTTGAACAGGGCGTGGATGGTCTGGCGATAGCCCTCGTGCCAGCCGGGATGAAAAATCAGCGGATCGAAGTGAAAGGCCAGCCGATAGCCCCAATCGGCGCAACGTCTGGCCGCCGTCAAGCGCTGTTCAAGCGTCGCCGAGCGCAGCTCATGCCGCCGCATGATTTCCGGACTGTTCAGCGACCAGGCGACGACGGTATGGCCATGGTGTTCCAGATCCGCCAGATTATCGACCACGGCGCTTTTGGTCTTCAGTTCTAAGACGGCGTTGTTGTGGCCAGCGAAAAAGGGTATCAGTATCCGGCTTAATTGTGTCAGGCTGTCGAGGGCCAGCGAATCGCTGAATTCGCCGCTGCCCACGCGCATGGGTTGTCCGCTGTCAAACGCCAGTGACAATTCAGCCAATAAGTCGGAAATATTTATGAAAACACTTGTCCACGGCTGGTTCAGATAGGCTTGCAGGATACAGTAGGCGCAATCCATTGGGCAGTTGAAACCGGTGGCCAGTACCTGATAGCCGCAGCAGCGGTACTCCTTCGTGCCCGGACAGGGTTTGAAAAAGCGGCCTTGGTAGTGGCGCAAGGCCAAGGTTTTCTTGGCCGTGTTCCAGGCGGTGGCGGTATCCCTTGCCAGCGGTGGCGGCTCAGCCTCCTCGCTGGAAAAAACCGTCCACGGCAAGGCGGCGCGGCGTACAATCGCCTGGCAATAGTCATCGGCGAGGCAGGATTCCTCGACCAGGATGCGCTCAAGATAACGGGAAGGGTCGGCCCACGGCATATAATCTTCGAAGCATAAAAAGTTAAAAAGAGAGATTCTCTCTTTATTCTGGCGCGGCTTTTCTTGTACTGTATAATATACCGCCGTTTTGTTCATCAATTCTACCTATGGGTTTTCCCGGACGCCAGCCATGTCGGTGGATATTCTTATCAACGCTCGCAACTACGAAACCCGTCTCGCCCTCGTCGAGCACGGTGTCTTAAGTGAGTTTCATATCCAGCGCCCAACTGAAAAAGGGATGACCGGTAATATCTACAAAGGAAGGATTGTCCGTGTGTTGCCGGGAATGCAGGCGGCCTTCGTTGATATTGGTCTTGATCGTACCGGCTTCCTTTATGTCGATGATATCTATGTCGCCGACGCTGGCCAATTCCCGGATCCATCCGAGGAATCGCCGCCCGTGCATACCAGCGATGCGGAACAGGAAAGTGATTTAACGCCCAGGCGCGGTTCGCAGTTCCGTATCGAGCGGTTGCTGACGGAAGGTCAGACCGTTCTCGTCCAGATTAACAAAGAGCCGATTGGCGCCAAAGGGGCGCGGCTGACCTGTCACATTACACTGCCCTGCCGCAATCTGGTCTTTTTGCCGCTTACCGATCATGTCGGTATCTCGCGCAAGATCGAGGATGAGGAAATTCGTGCCCACTTGCGGGAAAAGATCATGGCTATCAGGCCCGAGGGCAGCGGCTTCATCGTCCGCACCGTTGCCGAAAGCGCCACCCTCGACGAGTTGGAAGCCGATATGGAGTTCCTCCTCAACCTGTGGGAAGACGTGCGGCAACGTGCCGAAACCGCGCCATCGCCGTCTTTAATCTACGAAGACCTTGATATCACGTTGCGTTCGGTGCGTGACCTGTTCACGAGCGATGTTGACCGGCTGATTGTCGATTCAGTGCCGGCACACGAGAAAATCGTCGGTTTTGCTCGCACCTTCGCCCCGGCGCTCTTGAATTGCCTGAGCCTGTACGAGGGCGAAATGCCGCTTTTTGAGGCGCACGGCATCGAACTGGAAGTCAGCCGCGCCGTCGAGAAAAAGGTTTGGCTGCGCTCCGGTGGTTATATCATCATCGAAAGTACCGAAGCCCTGTCGGTCATCGACGTCAATACCGGGCGCTATGTCGGTAAACACAATCTCGGTGAAACCATCTTCAAAACCAACATGGAAGCGGCGGTCGAGATTGCCTACCAGTTGCGCCTGCGCAATATCGGTGGCATTATCATCATCGACTTCATTGACATGGAAGAGGAGGAACACCGCGAAACCCTGTACGCCACCTTCAAAGAGGCGGTCAAGCGCGACAAGAGCCGTATCAATATTCTGAAACTGTCGGAATTCGGCTTGGTGCAGATGACCAGGAAACGCAACAGCGAAAGCCTCTACCAGATGATGTGCGAGCCATGCCTGTACTGCGGCGGCGAAGGCATGTTGAAATCACGGCGTACCATCTGTTATGAAATTTTCCGGAAAATTGACCGCAATGCGAAAAATGCCGGTGGCGGCACGGTGACGGTGCGGGTGCATCCGCTCATCGCCGAAATGCTGTCACGCGAGGAAGAAGCGCCGCTTTTGCAGTTAGGCAAAGACGTCGGCAAACGTATCATTGTTGCCGCCGCCAGAGATCTGCACCTGGAAAAATACGAAATCATCTGGCAACGCTGACCCGCTGAACGAGGCGTGGGGCGCTGTCTGGAACCATCTCTTTTCACTACTGAACGATAATGGCTTTCTTCTCCATGCAGAAACAATCGAAAACCCCGGCAAAACACCGGGTATCGCTGGTCTTGCCGATCGCCGTTTCCGCCCTTGTCCTGATCGTTATCGGTTTGTTCTTCCTGTTTTTTGAAGCGGAAAAACCGACCGTAGCTCTTGAAAATGATAGTGGCAGCATCGCCGGCAACGGCACCATCGCCGTTACCGTCAGGGACGAAAAAAGCGGCCTGCGCCGTGTCGCCATTGAGGCCATCCAGGGTGATCTGAGAAAAGAATTGCTGGTCAAGGATTATCCGCGTCATGGCTACACCGGCCTGATCGGCCCGGCCAGCGACCGGTTGGAAGCCTTGTTCAGCGCCCCGAATTTCGGTTTCAAAGAAGGCGATATCGAACTGGTTGTCACCGCCCGCGATTATTCCGCGCTCGGCGGTTTTGGCGGCGGCAACGCTACCGTATTGCGGAAAAGCGTACGGCTCGACATCAAACCACCAGTTATCAGGCTTTTCGCCAACAAGCCATTTATCACCCCAGGTGGCAGCGGTCTGGCTATTTACAAACTTGATGAACCAGTCAGGGAACATGGCGTGCTGCTGAACGGCAGATTGTTCCACGGTTTTCCGCTGGCGGGTCTTAAAGACGGTTATATCTGCTATTTCGCCTTGCCCTACGACGCGGCCAGGGTTGAGCAGGCCGCTGTGCAAGCCACCGACCTGGCTGGCAACACTACTTTACTGGCCCTGGCCATGCGCTTCAAACCGGCAAAATGGAAACAGGACAAAATTCCGATCAGCGACAGCTTTCTTTCCTTGAAGCTGCCGGAATTCGCGCAGCATTATCCAGAGATGCATGGCACGCCGCTGGAGCAGTATCTTTATGTCAATGGCGAAGTGCGCCGGGCTAACGAGAAGAAGATTGGTGAACTGTGCGCGAAAAGTGACGAAAAACGCCAGTGGAGTGGCCCTTTTATGCGGATGCCGGGCAGTGGCCGGGCTGGTTTCGCCGATCATCGCTTCTACATGTACAACGGCGCCGAGTTTGACAAGCAGGTGCATCTTGGTATGGACATCGCCTCAGTGGCGCATGACCGGGTGCGGGCCGCCAACGCCGGGACCGTGGTGTTTGCCGATTATCTGGGTATTTATGGCAATGTAGCGCTACTCGACCACGGTCAGGGCGTCTTCAGCCTCTACTCGCACATGAGCCAGATTGATGTCAAGCCCGGTGACGCGGTGACAAAAGACAGCGTTCTTGGCCTGACCGGTACAACTGGTATGGCCGGTGGCGATCATCTGCATTTCTCGATGCTGGTGCAGGGTGTCTTCGTCACGCCAATCGAGTGGTGGGACCCGCACTGGATCCGCGTGAATATTGATGAACCGCTGGCTGCGGCTCTGGGGCAGGGCGGCTCGGCGGGGGCTTCCCGTTAAACGATGGGCCTTTCCGCGCTGGAGGCTGGCGGGAAGAAACAACCGGATAATATCGGGCTATTATGATCTGATTTCATTTCTTGGCAAAAAAATCTTATGACCAATTCAACCGCTATTCAAGACCGCTATCCCGATCGGCACGCCAACTGCTACGGCTGCGGTCCCAAAAATCCGCATGGCCTGCATCTGAAAAGTTTTGTCGAAGGCGATGAGGTTGTCTGCCGCTATACGCCGCCACCGGAATATACCGGTGGCGTGCCGGATGCTGTCTACGGTGGGATGATCGCCTGCCTTTTTGATTGTCACAGCGCGGCGGCGGCCTGCGCCGCTGTTTTATCGGATGACGAAATCCCGCCGCGTTTTGTCACCGCCTCGCTGAAGGTCGATTATCTGAAACCAACGCCGATGGGTGTTGAGCTGAAGCTTTTCGCCAAGGCTGTCTTGGTGAAAGAGCGCAAGGTCATCGTCGAATCGCGCCTGGTGGCGGCGGGTGAAATCCGCGCCACCGCCCAGGTGGTGATGGTGCGCCTTGCCGCGCAGTAGTCGATAGTGAGGCGGCAAATACCGCCTCACGCGGGGAAAAGCCGTTACCAGTTGATGCCCAGCAGTTCAAAGTAAGCCCGGTCGTGGGCGCAGGCCGGGCATTTGTCCGGAGCGCCCATGCCCTGATGGATGTAGCCGCAGTTACGGCAGCGCCAGGTGGTGGTCTCCTCCCGTTTGAAAACCCGGCCCTCTTTGATATTCTTCACAAAATCGAGGAAACGCCGCTCGTGGAACTCTTCGGCGACGGCGATGGCGCGCATGACTTGGGCGATTTCGCCAAAGCCTTCTTTTTCGGCGATATTGGCAAACTGCGGATACATAACGGTGTATTCGTGATGCTCGCCGGAGGCGGCGCCGACTAGGTTCGTCACGGTATCGCTGATCGTACCAGCCGGGAAAGCGGCGACAATTTCGACATCACCACCCTGTAAAAATTTGAACAGGCGCTCGGCATGTTCTTTTTCCTGGCTGGCGGTCTCGGTGAAAATATCGGAAATCTGCACATAGCCGTCCTTTTTTGCGGCGCTGGCAAAAAAGGTATAACGGTTGCGGGCCTGCGATTCGCCAGAAAAAGCGGTCAGAATGTTCTTTTCGGTCTGGGTGCCTTTTAACGATACCATGGAAATATCCTCGTTTTGGGGAAGCGGTTGCGTATGGCCGCCCGGTTTTCTTTCCGGCAGCGGCTCGCCGTGAATGCTATCAGGATAGGTTTTTTTGCCGGGAAAGTAAAGGAATAATATTGATAATCATTCTCGTTCGGTGGTGTTTTCTCATGACGTTTGCCCTCGCCATCCCAGGGGTGGCGTGTTTATACTGAGAGAAGTGATGAAGAGAGATTCCAACAATCTCTGTCAGATAAGGCCGCTGTGGTAATTGGAGAAGAAGGAGACGTCATGATTGCTCAGGAACTGATTGATATTCTCGCCTGCCCGAAGTGCAAAGGCGCGCTACGTTTACTCGATAAAGGACTTCTCTGCGAACCCTGTTCGCTTTTGTACCCGATACGTGATGATATCCCGATCATGTTGATCGAGGAGGCCGTTGACTGGAAGAGCGTGGGCGAACCGGCGGTGGAGGAAGTGGAACTTTTCGCCCGTTTTGTCAAAAAAGGCGATCATGCGGCGAGCGACTATTTCACCTTGATTAGCGAGTTGGTGAAACGCCGGGAAAGCGGGAATGCTAAATACTGGCAGGCGGCCATCGACCGCGCCTATGAGCTTTTGCGGGACGAGATCCAGGGCAATTGCGATCCGCCGACCGAGGCGATCAGTTTTGGCACTTCCGGCTGGCGTGGCAAGCTGGGCAAAGATGTCTGCCTGCGCACGGTGGCGGTGGTCACCGAGGCGATCATTGAAGTATACCGCCAGGCTGATGGTGACACGGAACTGGCGGCGCTTTTAGGTGTGAAGGATTTCGCCGAGGCGCGGCGCCGTGGCTGTGTCATCGGTCATGACAACCGTTTCGCTGGTGATATGATTGCCGATACCGTCATCGAAATGCTCTGCCGCGTTGGTTTCACCGTCTATCAGGCCGGGGAAACAACGACCGGCGCCCTGTCGGCTTCGGTTTTGCAGCTCGGCGCCGCCTTTTCCATCAACCTGACCCCGTCGCACAATCCGCTGCAATACGGCGGTTTCAAATTTAATGCCGCCGATGCCGGTCCCGCTGCCGCCGCCCT
>DOMU01000034.1 GCA_003509305.1 Desulfobulbaceae bacterium
GCCACCGAAACCGGGACGGGACATCACGGTGCGCACTGATCTTTTTACCGCCGTTTTTTCGGAAAATGGCGCGGCCTTGAAAAGCCTGGTACTCAGCCGCTATAAAGAAACCATCAAAAAAGATTCCCCTGGCAAAGAGATTGTAACCAACAGTCCGGAAGAGGGCTATCCCCTGAAATTTTCCTGGGGCGACCTGGTCGGGGGCGACCTCTTTTACCAGGCGGAAACGGCTAACCTCGATCTGCGAGGTGAAAGCAAAACAGGCACCCTGATCATGCGGGCCGATGCCGGAAACGGCATCGTTGTCGAGCGGCGTTACCGTTTCACCAAAGGCAGCTATCTGTTCGCCGTCGATGTCGTCGTGAAAAATACCAGCGACCATCCGATACAGGGGATTCCCAGTCTGGAGCAGATCACCCCTCCCTTTGAAAGCGGCTCCGATCCGACCGACCATTTCCTGTTCACGGGGCCGGTCACCTTCCTGAACGGCAAACGCCTGGAAATCCCGACCAAGGAACTTGCCGACGGTCCGAAGACCGAACAGGGAAATATTGAATGGGCCGGCTACGAAGACAACTACTTCCTGCGGGCTATACTGCCAGGGGAAACGGACGGTGCTTCGTTCACGATGCGCGGCGGCGATAAACTGACGCTGACTCATCTCACCGGCAAACTGGAGACTATCGCCCCCGGCGCGGAAAAAAACTACGGGTACCAGATTTTTTACGGCCCGAAAAAGATCCGCGAGCTCCAGGAGATCGGCCACAACCTTGAATATGCCGTCGATTTCGGCTGGTTCGATATCCTGGCCCGGCCAATGCTGAAATGGTTTCTGAACCCGGTGTACAGCGTCGTCAAAAATTATGGCGTCGCCATCATCATCGTCACCATTCTCTTCAAGCTGATTCTCTGGCCCATATCGCAGAAGGGCCTGAAATCCATGAAGAATATGCAGAAACTTCAGCCAAAGATGGTCAAACTGAAGGAGAAATACAAGAATGATCCGACGCGCCTGAACCAGGAGGTCATGAACCTCTACAGAACGTATAAGGTCAACCCGATGGGAGGCTGCCTGCCGATTCTCGTGCAGATCCCAATATTTTTCGCCCTGTACAAAGTACTGCTACAGAGCATTGAGCTGCGGCACGCGCCTTTCATGCTGTGGATCAACGATCTGTCGTCGCCGGACCGGCTGCCGATTGGTTTCGATATTCCCTATCTCGGCGGCCTGCCGGTGCTCACGCTTTTGATGGGCGCGTCAATGTGGTATCAGCAGAAGATCACCCCGACCAGCGCCGACCCAACCCAGGCGAAAATTCTGATGTTCATGCCGGTGCTGTTCACCTTCATGTTCCTCAATTTTCCTTCTGGCCTGGTGCTGTACTGGCTGGTCAACAACCTGCTCTCCATTCTGCAACAAAAACTGATCTTGCGTCAGGGAGAGAAAAACACCGCCGCGCCCCAGGGCGGCGAGGCCTGAATCCGGATTACCAAGCGCTGAGGGGGCTTTATCCATGGAATTCACCGGCAGGGAAGTTGCCGACGCCATCCAGGCGGCCTGCGAACATTTTCATGTTTCGCGGGAAGATCTGCGCATTGAGGTGCTTGAGACCGGCTCTGCCGGCATTTTCGGCCTGATCCGGAAAAAAGCGCGTATTCGCGCTGAGCTGCGCCAGGAGGCGCCAGAGACCACGGCGGCGCCCGCCAGACCGGGACCAGTGGAGGAGCGCATCACTGAACCATCCAGTGAGGTGGCGGATGATGCGGCGCTGGCGGCGGAACAATCGGTCAGCCCGGAAAGTCAGGTCTTGGTGCGCGATATTCTTGGCGACATGCTGCGCCTTTTAGGGATGCCATCGGCGGTTGAGATGAGCGCCAACGGCTTGGTCGTCACCTGCGCCATCACCGGCCCGTTCGAGAAAGAACTGGTCGGCCAGGATGGGCGCGTCATCGACAGCCTTCAGTACCTGCTGCGTAAAATCGCCGTCAGACGATGTGCCGAACCACTGCGTATTGCCGTCAACGTCGGTGATTTCCGTGAGCGCCGCCTGGAACAACTGCGGGCTATGGCCACGGAGTTGGCCCACGAGGTGCGGCAAAACGGCAAGACCCGCGTCATCCCGGCCTTGAACCCAGCCGAGCGCCGGGAAATCCATCTGCTCTTACAGGACGATCCGGAGGTACGCAGCCGTTCCGTCGGCGAGGGCGTTTTCAAACGGGTTTTGATTTTCAAACCGGGACGTCCGTCCGGTAAAACCGGGACGCGGCGGTCAGCGAAACGCGAAGAAACCCCGGCCAGCGGCGGCTGATTGGCCGTGGTATCCCACCTTTTTTCATGCCTGCCCAGAGCCTAGCGCCTGATGCCACCATCGCCGCCATTGCCACGCCGGTGGGCGCCGGTGGCATCGCGATCATCAGAATGTCGGGCGACCGGGCTTTGCCGATCCTGCGCGCCGTTTTTCGCCCGCGTGCCACCACCTGCTCTTTCCGTAGCCACCAAATGTATTATGGCCAGGTTGTTCACCCTGGCAGTGGTACAGTCATTGACGAGGCCATGGCCGTCTTTATGGCGGCGCCAAACAGCTATACCCGTGAAGATGTGGTGGAAATCCACGGCCATGGCAATTTTCTTCTGGCGCAAAGCCTGCTGGAAGCGCTGTTGGTTCAAGGCGCGATCTTGGCTGAACCGGGTGAATTCACCAAACGGGCCTTTCTCAATGGCCGCATCGACCTGACCCGCGCCGAGGCCGTCCTCGACCTGCTGACGGCGAAAACCCGCAAAGGGTTGAACCTGGCCGAACGGCAACTGGCCGGCGCGCTGTTTCAGCGCATTGAGGCAATTCGCGGTCAGTTGATTGACATGACGGCGTTTCTTGAAGTGGCTATCGACTTTCCCGACGACGAGGTGGATATCGTCGATTGGTTGCTTTTGGCGCGGCAACTGCGAGATGAAATCGAAGCGCCGCTGGCCGGGCTTCTCGCGGCGGCGCGTCAGGGTGAATTGCTGCGCGACGGCGCCACCGTGGTGATTTGCGGCCTGCCCAATGGCGGTAAATCGAGCCTGTTGAATGTCCTGTTACGGCGTGACCGCGCTTTGGTCACGGCTATCCCTGGCACCACCCGCGATACGATTGAGGAATATTTCGATCTGAACGGTTTGCCGGTGCGTTGTATCGACACGGCTGGCATCCGGCAAGAAGCCGATACCATTGAAGAACAGGGGATCGCCCGCGCCCGCGCCGCCATCGCCCGTGCCGACCTGCTGCTGTTTGTTCACGACGCCACCCAGCCCTGGAGCGAGGCCGAAGAAGAACTTTTGGCCGAAATCAATGACAAGCCGCTTCTTTGCTTAGTCAACAAGATTGACGCCGCGCCCGGCGCGAAACAGCCGATGCCCCCTTTGCCGGGTCAACCGCTCTTCATTTCCGCCACCACGGGAGCGGGTCTCGATGCCCTGCGTCAAGCGATGTTTGCTCAACTTGCCGACGGCGCCAGCCAATGGGAAGAAGACGCCTGCGCCCCCAACCTGCGTCAGGCGGAAACTTTGCGCCAGGCGCTTACGGCCATCCGGTATGCTCAGGAAACTCTTACCCTGCGCGCCCCCGACCTGTTGGCCGTGGACCTGCGCCAATGCCTCGACGCCCTGAACGGCATCATCGGTTTGACCACGACCGAAGACATTCTTGACGCCGTGTTCAGCCGTTTCTGTTTGGGAAAATAGTCTCCGCCCGCCTGTCGCCGGATTGTACTTTTCCGGTGGTCTGCTATAGTCTTTTCTCTGACAATGGCCGTGTTATGATTTTCTTCCAATTTTTCCCTAACAGCGCTCATGTCAACCAATAAACAAAAGTCTCCGCAGCGGGACGCCGAAGCGAAAGGCGCTGCCGCATCCGCGGCGGCCGAGCCGGCTCATAAACCCGAATTCGATCTCGACCGCCCGGAATGGTATCTGAACCGGGAACTGACCTGGCTCCAGTTCAATAAACGGGTCTTACATGAGGCGCGGGATGAGCGTAATCCGTTGCTTGAACGCGTCTTTTTTCTGGCCGTGGTCGGCTCGAATATCGACGAGTTCTTTATGAAGCGCATCGGCGGCTTGAAGCAGCAGGTCGGCGCCGGTGTCACAACGCCGAGTGTCGATGGCATGTTGCCGCAGCAGCAGATCGACGCCTGCTACGCCATGGTGGCAGATCTGATCACCGAATTGCGGCAGACGGGGAGCGAACTGCGGGCGCTGCTCGAAAAAGAGAATATCCGTTCCTGCCGTTATGGTGACCTCAGCGCCAGCCAGCAGAAGGAGATGGACCGTTTTTTTCGGCAGGATATCTACCCGCTCCTGACACCACAGGGCATCGACCCAGCCCACCCCTTCCCGTTCATTTCCAACCTGTCGCTGAATCTCTTGGTCGCGGTCAGCGAGAAGGACAGCAATCAGATCTTTCTGAACCGGGTCAAGGTGCCGAACGGCGTTGGCGTGCCGCGTCTGATCCGGGTCGGGCGTGGTCATCTCTATATGAGTTTTGAGGACCTGATCGCGAACAACCTCGATATCATCTTTCCGGGGTTGGTTGTGCACAGTTGCGAGCTGTTCCGCGTCACGCGCAACGCCATCACCGAGCGCCTGGGCGAGCAGGCCAGCGACCTGCTGGCGATGATCGAAACGGCGCTGCGCGACCGCAAGTTTGCTGATATTGTCCGCTTGCAGGTTGGCGAGTGCATGACCGAACAGCACCGTGGCATGTTGGCCGCCGAACTGCAAATCGACAACGGTACCGATGTCTGGGTCGGCAGCGGCCTCATGGGTAAACGCGACCTGATCGAGATCAGCCGCATAAACCGCCTGGATCTGCATTTCCCCTCACATCAGCCCTGCGACAATCCTGACCTTCTGGCCGACGACCCGAATATCTTCCATGTGCTGCGACAGAAAGGCTCAATCCTGCTCCAGCATCCTTACGAATCGTTTGATACTTCAGTCGAGCGTTTTCTGCGCGAGGCCTCGCAGGACCCGAAGGTTTTGGTTATCAAGATGACGCTCTACCGCACCGGCAGCAAATCGCGGATTATCCAGTATCTGCTCGACGCCGCCCAGAACGGTAAGCAGGTGGCGGTGGTGGTTGAACTGATGGCCCGTTTCGACGAATCGGCCAACATTAAATGGGCCGAAGCCATGGAAGAGGCGGGGATTCATGTCTCCTACGGCATCGTCGGACTGAAGACGCACAGCAAGGTGACTTTCATCGTCCGCCGCGATTACGACGGTCTCAGGCGTTACGCCCATATCGGCACCGGCAACTACCACGCCGGCACCGCCCGCCAGTACAGCGATCTGGGGCTTCTGACCAGTGACCCGGTGCTGTGTGAAGACATGACCGAGCTGTTTAACTACCTGACTACCGGCTTCGCGCCGACGCGAAAATACAACAAGCTTCTACCGTCGCCCAAAAGCCTGAAACGGACGCTTCTGAAAAAAATCGAACGAGAGATGCGCCTGCACAGCCCGGAAAAACCAGGCCGGATTCAGTTCAAATGCAATGCCCTCGAAGACAAGGAAATGACCAAAGCGCTTTATCTGGCCTCGCAGGCTGGGGTGAAAGTCGATTTGATCATCCGGGATTCCTGCCGCCTGCGGCCCGGCATCAAAGGGTTATCGGAAAATATCCGCGTCATGTCGATTGTTGGCCGTTTCCTCGAACATGCCCGCGTCTATTATTTTCAGAACGGTGGCGAGGAGGAATATTTTATCGGTTCCGCCGATCTGATGAAACGCAATCTGGAGGCGCGTGTCGAGGTGGTGGTGCCGATCGAGGATGCCCGCTTGCAGGCCAGCCTGCGGGAAATCCTCGACGTGCAAACCGAGAACCGCCGCAGTGTCTGGGATATGCAGGACAGTGGCGACTATGTGCAGCGGCGGGTACGCGACGGCGACGACCCGCGCACCGTCCACCAGATCATGATTGAGCAGGCGGAAAAACGGGTGGCCGACTCGCCGTTCGCCAGCAAGAAAAAAAGGCGAAAGCAGGGCAAACGCGGCTCAGAGTTGGAGTAAAGCGGCTGAGAACATTGTGGCGAAGGCCGGCGGGATTGGTGTTTCATAATGATGCAGACGGCCATCGATCGGATGGTGAAAGGCCAGCACCCTGGCGTGCAGGGCCAGCCTTTTCAGCGGGTTGGTCGTGGCGTCGTATTTTTTGTCGCCGGCCACCGGATGACCAAGCCCTTGCATATGCACGCGGATCTGGTGCTTACGTCCGGTTTCCAGCCGCAGTTCGACGAGGGAATAGGCGCGGCTTAGCGCCAGCCGCTTAAAATGTGTCACCGCCTCCTTGCCCTGATGCGGGTTTTCCGAGGCATAAACCCGCATAGATGCCGTTTCTTTCAGATAGGACCGAACCGTCCCAGCCTCCTCTTTCAGTTTGCCTTCGAGCACCGCCACATAGAGCCGTTCGCTGATGACATCAAGCCAGGAATCCTGAATGGCCCGTTTCACCTCCTCGCTTTTGGCGAAGAGCAAGAGACCTGACGTTTCCCGGTCGAGGCGGTGGACAACGAAGATTTTGTTATCCGGATTTTCCTCTTTGACATAGTTGCTGAGCATGGCGTAGGCGGTGCGCCGCTTTTCCTTGTCGGTGGCCACGGTCAACAAGCCGGAGGGTTTGTTGACGACGATGAGAAATTCGTCCTCGTGCACAACCGGCAGCGTTGGCAGGCCCTGGCGCTGGATAGCCGCCTGGCGCGGAACCACGGTGATACGCTGGCCTGTTTGCAGCGGATGGTCAAACTGGCGGACGGCCTGGCTATCAACCAGCACGCGTCCGGCGGCCAGCAGGTTTTTCAGCCGCTTGCGCCCCTCGCACGGCAGGTTGTGGACAAGAAAGGCCAGGAGTTGATCCGGGTGAGTGACGAGAAAATCGCTTTGTTTATTCATAGGATGGTTCTGAAAATGTGGTAGTTCAGATAAATAATACACTACTGCCAGCAAAACGCGCGCGTCCAGATTTCATAACGATTACTCTCTTGAAAAAAGAGGCGCGTTATGGCAACGATAGGTACGTGTAATCTGTCGCGGGATATTGGAAACCATGGAAAATTGGCAACAATAAGGAGGGGAAAATGTCGGATAAACCATCAGTCGCCGTTGTTCTTGCCGGTTGCGGTAACCGCGACGGCTCGGAAATCCATGAAGCGACACTGACGCTTCTGGCCATTCATCGTCATGGCGCCGATTACCACTGCTATGCCCCTGACCGTAATCAGACTCACGTTATCAGCCATCTGACCGGTCAGGAGATGGCGGAAAGGCGCCATGTTCTTACTGAGGCGGCGCGGATCGCCCGTGGCCGCATCAGACCGCTGACTGCCTTCGACGCCGGGGCGCACGACGCCCTGATTTTTCCCGGCGGTTTCGGCGCGGCGATGAATTTGTGCGATTATGCCGAAAAAGGCAAGGCCGGCCAGCCATTGCCAGAGGTGGCCCAGGCGATTGCCGCCATGCGCGCGGCCAATAAACCCATTGGCGCCTTGTGCATCGCGCCGGTGGTGCTGGCTCCGGCCATCCCGGGTGTAACCCTGACTATCGGCAACGATGAAAAAGTCGCCGCCGATCTCGAGGCCATGGGCGCGCGCCACCAGAAGAGCGGCCCGGATGGGGTGGTGGTTGACCGTAACCTGCGGGTCGTCACGACGCCGTGCTACATGTTCGACGATATCCGCCTCGATACGCTGGCCGACAGCATCGACCGTTTGGTGGCGGCAGTGCTGGAACTGGCCGCGACACATAACTGATTTTTGCGATAGGAAATGGCGAGCGCCTGCGTATTTGCCAGGAGCGCTTTATGAAAAAGTTTTTCATCGGAGGTGAATTATTGCGCCAGCGCTTTCTCGAAAATCAGCTCCGCTACGCCATCTTTTTTTCGTAAGATGGCACCTGGCTTAAATTTTTTGCTGGAAAACCTTTTCAATTCATAAACGCCGGTTTTTTCCTGGTTGATGACCTCGATGGTAATTTCGTGGTCGCCGTCCGGCAGGTCATTAAAAAAGACCACACCATCGAATCCAGATCGCAAATAATTAGGTTCACCCAGCGCGGCGAGATTGGGCCGTTCTTTTCCCAGGCTCAGGAAGTAGCGTGCATTGCCCACCTTGAGGAAAAAAGCGGCGGGTGATTGCCGGGCTTTTTTGTCCACTGCCCATCCTTTGGCTTGAATACGCACCGGCCCATCGTTGCCTCCCACGGATAACTGGTCAATAAAACCCACGGCATCGCCAAGTTTCTCCAAGGAATCCACAGCTTCGATTGGTAGCGGTGAACTGGGCGGTTGGCTGGCCACAAGCGCGGATGTATTCAGCGCAAACAATTTGATGTTGATATTTTTGTGCCAGCATAATTGTGCCCACTTTCCACCTAGGACGTTGATCCAGAAGCGTTTGACCGTGGGAAAAGTGTCTGCCACCTGGTCATTTGATGAGGTATTATTCTGGATGAAACGGGTGATGCTCGCGAAATCTTTGGTATTGGCGATGTAGGGAGAAAGTAAGAATGGCATTTCAGCCATCCTGGTGATGAAGCGGTGTTCATGGATGCCGCCATCGGATGTTTGCAAGACAATAGCTATCCCCGGCGATTTGAAAAGAATATTCAGCACCTTGCCGAAAAGAGTTGGCTTGACCGCTATTTCGGCGAGCAGCGGACGGGAGGAATCGGATATCGCTACCGTTTGCCCCATGACGCCAGAAATTTCCGCCAATGGCTGCGGCAAAAGCGGGGCGCTGGCCTCTTTTTTGCGCAGGATGAGGAAATCGCCGACTTGGCTGTTTAGCCGATAGTGGCTCCACAACTCCGGCCAGCTTGCCCCGTCTTCCAGTGCGGGTAAGCGGTTATCAATGGGCTGTACCGCGAAGAAGATGGTATCTGGGGCGTTTCGACTGAGCAGGTGATCACGATTGATGGCGGCAAGATGTTTGCCATAAGCCGAGTAGCTTTGAAAAATCGGCCTGGGATTCCAGGCATTGCCCGAAGTGAATAGATATCCTTGACTGTAGGAGTAGATGTCAGAGGTGCCTGGGAAAGTCGGCAAGGGCATTTCTGCGTGCAGTTTTTCCCGGTTTTGCGCAAATTGTTTGGGCAACGTGGCGGAATTTTTCAGATTTGCCGCCAACGATGCGTAGCCGCTGGCAATACGCTGAAAAGCGGAAAAGTTGCTCCAGGTTTTCCAAGCGCTTGGCAATATTATCCATGAAGCGGCCAGACAGATAACAGCGATTACCGCTGCCAGCACCTGTCTTCTCCTTTCCTTGATTGGTCCGGCCAATAGGATGGCGAAGGGAAACAGAAAAAGCGCGACGCTGGCGATGATGACATGGCCGCCGTCGTGACGGACAAATCCCCCTTTGCATGACAGGAAAAGGAAAAGGGCCAGCAATAGCCAGCGGCAAAGTGTGGCGGCGGAAAACCGTTGGTTGAGAAAAGGCAGGGCGAGAAGTGCCAGGGCGGCAGCGCCGATAAAAAGTGACACTTCCCGCAAATGACTGGCAGATTGCCAGAACATCGACGGCCCCGACATGGCTTCGGTGTAGCCGGAGCTTATGGCGAAAACGGCGCGATAGTAAATGGGCAGGTCAGCCAGTTGCTGCCTGGCCAGCAGCCAGAAAAAGGCACTGGAAAGAAGCAGGGTGCACAATGAGACGGTAAAAAGTCGCCAGCGTTTATAGATGGCAAGACAGACCAGACATATTAGAACGCTGGCCAGAACATGGATGCAAAAACTTCCCTTGATAAACGAAATAAGCGCTAGTCCCATCCAGCTATATGTTAAAATTCCATACTGGATTGCGGATTGCGGATTGCGGCCCGAATTGTCGTCAGCGAAATCAGCAGGGTGAGAAAATAAAATTTGGCATCACCTTGTGCTAAAATGGTCAGCGTGATAGTAAGCGCCGCCAGAAAAGAAGCGAATCTATTTTCGCGCCGTAAAGCAATCAGATTGAGAGCGAAGACGCTGGCCAGGAACAAGCCGCCGCCCAGCATGAGTGAATAGGTCGCTGGATGGTATGAGCCATTATAAATGGCGCTGTATGGTCCTGCCGGAAAGATAAATTGCTCGCCGAACACCAAGCCTTGAGCGACGGCTTCGTTCGTTGCCCAGCACCATGAAGGATCGGCTTTGGCGTTTGGTATCCATGAGGCGAAGGGGGCCAGTTGCGGGGCGAGCAATAAAAAGAAGATGACGGCCAGGGCGAAAGCCGTCAACGCGGATTCTCCGTTCAATCGTAAATGTTTCATTGTGTTTATTTTTATTTGGGAATGAGTTGGATTGTAACCATATATTGCAGCCAGATTTGTTGATGTTTTTACGGTTTCTCTTCCTTCCAGCGCTGGCAGCGGGCGATAAACCCGTCCGCCCACTCCGGCGCGCC
>DOMU01000077.1:0-13436 GCA_003509305.1 Desulfobulbaceae bacterium
GGCGACGTAGAGCAGGCGGCGTTCTTCTTCCCATTGCGCGCCCATGACGCCGGCGGCGCTGTGCGGGAAGCGTCCTTCGGCCAGGCCAATAACGAAGACGGCGTCGAATTCCAGCCCTTTGGCCGAATGGATGGTCGAAAGAACCAGCCGGTCGCGGTATTCCGGGCCGCCGACATCGGGCGGATCGAGCGTCGTATCGTCGATGAAGCTTTGCAGATCGGCATAGCCGGTGATGATACTTTTTAACTGGTCGAGGTCTTTTTGCCGTTTGGGGTAGTCGTCGGCATAAAGCCGTTGAAAAATTGGCTGATAATACTCAAGGACTTTTTCATAGAGAGCAAGCGGCGCCGCATCCCCTTGTAATCCGGCAAAAAGACGTTGCAGGTTGGTGAAGCTGGCGCGAATTGACGCNNGTGACCGGTAAAGTTTCTAGCTCTTGCCATGGATCAGCGGTACCGATTAAAGCGGCGGTGAATTTCTGCGCCGTTTTCGGGCCGATTTTTTCGAGTTGCAAAAAGACCCGGCTCCAGCTCAAGGCATCGCGAGGATTGACCAACAGGCGCAGAAAGGCCAGGACATCTTTCATATGTGCCGATTCGGTCAATCTCAGGCCGCCGCGCTTTTCAAAGTCGAAACCAAGGCTGGTCAATTCTAATTCCAGTTTGAAGGAGTGAAAGCCGGAGCGGAACAAGACGGCGATTTCCCGCGCCGGGACACCTTCACTGATCAGCTTTGCAACGCTGTCGGTAACGAAACGCGCCTCGTCACGCTCGTCTCTGGCCGCGTACAGTTTTGGTTTGTCGCCGCCTTCGATACGGCTGAAGAGTGTCTTGGCGTATTTCTCGGCGGCTGCGTCAACAAATGAGTTCGTTAGGGAAAGAATCGGTTGGGTCGAGCGGTAGTTTTCTTCGAGTTTGATCAGTGTCGTGTCGGGGAAGAGTTCCGGAAAGCGCATGATGTTATGGAAGTCGGCGCCGCGAAACGAATAAATCGACTGGGAATCGTCGCCGACCACCATGACGTTATTGTGGCTTGAAGCCAAAAGGCGGACAATTTCCGCCTGAATCAGGTTGGTGTCCTGGTATTCATCGACCATGATGTAGGCGAAACGACGCGACAGCGTTTCTCGCGCTTCTGGTTGTTCGACCAGAAGCCGCCGCCAGTTGACCAGCAGGTCGTCGTAATCCATCAGGGCGTGTTCTCCTTTGTAACTCTGATAATGCTGATGCAGCGTCAGCAGATCATCGAGATGTGCGGCCAGGTGCGCGTATTGGCGGTCGATGAGTTCTTCAACGCTGAGTGAGCGGTTGACGGCGCCACTGAATATGCCGACGATGAGGCGTTTCGAGGGGAATTGCCGATTTTCGCGGCCCAAGCCCAACGACGATTTCAAAAGATTGACAATGCCCTCGGCGTCGGCCTGATCGATGATGGAAAAGGAAGATGGATAGCCGAGCAGACTGGCGTAGCGACGCAGCAGACTGTTGGCTATGGCGTGAAACGTCCCGCCGGTCACCTGCGCGCTGGAATTACCGACCAGGCTGGCCGCCCGCCACAGCATTTCCTGGGCTGCCTTACGCGTGAAGGTGAGGAGTAAAATCTGCCAGGGTTCGATGCCTGTTTCAAGCAGATAAGCGACCCGGTGCACGAGTGTGCGGGTTTTGCCGCTGCCCGCCCCGGCGATGACCAAGACTGGCCCCTCTGTCGTGGTGACGGCATGGCGCTGTGCCTCGTTCAGGCTGTTGTATTCATAATCGGACATGAATGAAGTTGAGAAGAAGAAATTCAGGCAGCAAGTGGCTGATGGGGGGCGTCATTACGAAAAAATAACGCAGGGCCAGCGTTACCGCCGCCCTGCGTTGTCGGAAAGCACATTTCGGGAAAAGATCAAATGGCGGCCAGTGCCAGCGCTTTCTGCATTACATTGAGGAATTGATTTGGCAACACGCCGAAATAAATGATGGCAAAAATCAGCGCCACGGAAATTGCCTGCATGAAGCGACTGGGTTTATTGATAGTGACCAGCTCCTGGTTTTCATCGGGGGTACAAAAAGTGAGGCGCACCACCGACAGGTAGTAATAAATACCTATGGCCGTATTGATGGCGGCCAATGTCACCAAAACATGATGCCCCTCACGGAAGGCCCCGACGAGCAGCATAAATTTACCGGTGAAACCCATGAAAGGTGGAATTCCAGCGAGAGAAAAAAGCGCGACGAGAAGGGTTACCGCCAAAAGCGGCGAACGCTGGTAAAGCCCCGTGAAATCCTCAATCGCGACATTATCACCATTTTTGGAAATACAGCAGATGACCAGGAAACAGGCAAGGGTCATCAGCATGTAACCGAAAATGTAGTACGCCGCCGTGGCGTAGCCTATTGTCTGGAAAGTTAATACACCCAACATGACGAAACCGGCATGGGCGATACCGGAAAAGGCCAGCATTCGCTTCATGTCTTTCTGCACCAAAGCGGAAAGATTGCCGTAAAACATCGAAAGAATGGCACAGACCGACAGAATCACGCTGATGCTGTCACCACGAATGTCAAACAGGCTGGCTAAACGCAGCAGGATGGCGACGGCGGCGATTTTGGGCGCGGCGGCAATAAAGGCGGTTGTTTCGTTGGCCGCGCCTTCATAGACATCCGGCACCCAGAAATGAAATGGAAACAATGCGAGCTTGTAGAAGAAGCCGGCCATAATCATGACCGCGGCGATAACTAAGACCGGTTCGTGCAGCAGATTGGGAATACGTTCGGCGATGACGGCCATATGGGTCGAACCGGTCAATCCGTAAATATAACTCATGCCAAACAGCATAAAGCCGGTGGCGAGAACGCCAAACAACAGATATTTGATACCTGCTTCAAACTGGAAGACTATCTTCCCGTTTTGGTCGCGCCGGATGGGCACCATAATATAGACAGCGAAGGAAGAAAGTTCCAGAGCGACGAAAATGGCAATCAGGTCAGCGCTTGAAACCAACATCATCAGGCCCAATACCGAGACGGCTTGAAAGAGTTGGTATTCCGGGAAAAATTTCTCTTTGATGCCTGGGTGGGCGCCGCAAATAATGACCACCACCAGGGCCGCCAGGGCGATCGCTAACTTACACAGTTGCGAAAACATATCGACTCGGAAAGCGCCAAAGAACAAATCTCCAGAGCTGTATACCGATGCCAGACAGACGAGAGAAAGAAGGGTGTAGAACACATACGCCGTATTCCGCACAACCTCGGGCTTGCTGGCGGTAAGGCTGAGTCCGAAAAAGACCAACCCAGCGGCCATAACTGTCAATTCGGGTAGAAATACCATCGGCTTACCTATCTATGCATGCGATAATTTTGAGAAATTATGGAAGAAGCTGTCCGACGGTCGTCACCCCTTGCGCGCTATGGGCCGCAAACTGACTGAGCAGATTCGCAACACTTGCGTGCATCAGGTTGAGGAAACCCTGCGGCGCCAGACCAATCCAGAAAACAAAGAGCAGAAACGGCGCCAAGGTAATGATCTCTCGTTTGTTGATGTCTTTAATCCAAGACTGATCAGGATTGTCTGTGCCGCCCCAGATGATTTTCTGCAACATCCGCAGCATATATGCCGCCGCCAGCACCGCGCCTGGAATAGCCGCCAAGGCAAGATACGGGAATTTACCCTGCCCGACTTCGAAAGAGAAGGCGCCCGCCAGAATCATGAACTCGCCAACAAAACTGTTCGTACCGGGGAAGGCAAACGATGACAGTGAAAAGAAAGTCAGGAAAGTGACGAACCATGGCATGTATTTGCCGACTCCGGTCGCCGAGCGTAATTCCCGGCTGTGAGTACGTTCATAGATCATGCCAACGCAGAGGAAAAGAGCGCCGGTTGTTACACCGTGGTTGATCATCTGCAGAATCGAACCTTCGACACCTTCCTGGTTTAGGACAAAAATACCCAAGGTGACAAAACCCATATGGCCAACCGATGAATACGCGATCAGCTTTTTCATGTCACTTTGCGCCAATGCCGTAAAGCCGCCGTAAATGATGCCAGCGATCGACAGCCACAGGATGGCCGGTGCCAGATATACCGTCGCGTCAGGCGTGATTGGCAGGGCGAAGCGAAGAAAACCGTATGTACCCATTTTCAACAAAACGGAAGCAAGGATGACCGAACCGGCGGTGGGCGCTTCCACATGTGCCGCTGGCAACCACGTGTGGAATGGGAACATCGGCACTTTGATGGCAAAGGCGAGAAAAAAGGTCAGGAAAACAAGGAGTTGGGAAGTAAAACCGTAGTTTTGCCACATCATATCGGGAATGAAAAAGCTATACCCGTTCTGGACGAACAGCCAGATAATCGCCACCAAAAGCAGAACTGAACCCGCCAAGGTGTAGAGGAAGAACTTGATTGAAGCGTAAATCTTGCGCGGGCCGCCCCAGATCCCGATGATCAGATACATCGGGATCAGCATCGCCTCCCAGAACACATAAAAGAGCAGGAAATCGAGGGCGACGAAGACCCCGATCATAGCCGATTCCATCACCAGCAGGCACACCATGAAGGCGCGGACCCGTTTGCTGATGTATGTCCATGAGGCCAAGACGCAGAACGGCATGATCAATGTGGTCAGGAGGACCAGCAAGATGGATATCCCATCAAGGCCAATGACATAATTGATGTTCAGCGCCTCAATCCAGGTGTGCTTTTCGCAAAACTGGAAGGCTGAGGTCGTTCTATCGAAACCGCTCAGCAGCCGCAAGGAGTACAGGGCGGCTACCGAAGTGACAACCAGCGTCCATTTCCGGGCAAAGTTGTCGTTGGCCGTAAATAAAAGCGGTATGACGGCAATTAGCGGCAAGAAGATGAGAATGCTCAGCACTGGCGGCCCTGTATGTATCAGTAGTTGTTCCATCACGAGATAACCTTTTTAAATCAATTAAAACCAAACAAAGGCCAATAACGCCAGTGTGGCAAAAGTTATTGTGAAAAACAGCGAATACTGTATTTGCCCGCGTTGAAGACCGCTGCTCACCCGCTGCCCCAGACCACGAACGCCACGGGCGATCCCATCAACCACGCCATCAATGCCATGCCAGTCGAACCACGCCCAGAAGCGGGAAACGATCATCAGGGGCACCAGGCCAACTACGCGGTAAACCTCTCCCCAGGCGGTATCTATCGCTTGGATGGGTTTACTGGCCAGCCACAGGAATCCACGCCCGCCACGACGATAGAGCCAATCCAGATCGAGCATGGTGTTCGCTTTGGCACCAATCCGATTTTTTATGAAGGCGAAAACCAGCGCCGTGCAGGCCAGCACCTGTAAAGTTTCAGCCATGTGATAAGTGCTGTAAGGATTATATTCGATACCGGCATTGGGCAGCATTGCATAAAGCATCGGGTAGAATGTGCCGAAGGCGAAACAGAGAATGGATGCCGCGGCCATGGCCATGGTCATATTCCACGGCGGTTCAGCCGCTTTGTCATATACTTCCTGCTTGCCTTTGAATTCTCCGAAGAAAATGAGATTCGGCAGTCGAAGACCCGCGACGAGAAAGGTTCCCGCCGAGACCAACATCAAGGCGAAACCGACCAGCGGCAGATGCTCTTCAAAGCCCGCCGAGATGATCATTGATTTGCTGACGAAACCGGAAAAGAGCGGAAAACCAGAGACGGAGACCGCACCGACCAACAGAAAGAGCATGGTCATCGGCATCTTTTTGTATAAGCCGCCCAAATCGGTGAACTTGCTACTGCCCGTAGCCTTGATAATCGAGCCAGCCGCCATGAACAACAGGCCTTTGTAGAGAATATGCGCGAAAGCGTGCGCCGCTGTGCCATTGATGGCCAGCGCCGTGCCAATACCGACACCCGCGACCATATAACCAACCTGGCTGATGATTTCCCAACCGAGCAGGCGGCGGACATCGTTTTCTTTCAAGGCGTAGATGATGCCGAGAATAGCCATAAACACGCCGAGATAAATCAGGACGTCAAAACCAGCGAAGGCCCGCGCCAAGGTGTAAACAGCTGTTTTGGTTGTGAAGGCGCACATGAAGACCGCGCCGGTAATGGTCGCTTTGCTGTAGGCATCCGGCAACCACGAGTGAAATGGCGGTACAGCGGCGTTCAACATTAAACCGGCCATGATCAGCCAGGTGGCAAGAGTGGAGTGGTGTTCATCAAGCGGCACGAATGAGAAATCTCCCGTTGTCTGATAACGCAGGATAAATCCCAAAAGCAGCAACACTCCACCAAACATATGGACGAGTAGGTATCGGTAACCGGCGGCCAGGCTGTCTTTGTCGGTATTGAACCAGATGAGAAAGGTCGAAGCGAAAGCCATCATTTCCCAGAACAGGAACAACACCAGATAATCGCCGCTGTAAATGACGCCCAAAGAACCGGCGACATAAAACCAGGCGGCGACATGCTGCCAGTGGTCGTCCACATGCAGGCCATACAGCGTACCGATGATGGCCATCAGCGCCATGATGAAGGCGAAAACACTAGAGAGGCTGTCAACGCGGCCAAAAGTTAAGGTCCAGTCGCCCATGAAGGAAACAACGCCGTAGGTACCGGGATTGGCATTAAGAAAAATGACGTCAAGAAAGGTCAGAATCGGGACCAACAGCAGATACGGCTTGCGGAACGGGTCGCGGATGAACGGCAACAACGCCGCCCCGACAAGCAAAATCAGCGATGGATGGAGGAAGCCAAAGTTACCGGTCATAGTAGTCCTCGTCTGTTTCGATGCCGGTTTTTGCCCAGGCTTTGGCCACAAATACCAACACTAAGGCCGAAACGATCGTAAAAAGTGACCAGAACCCTGGAATCTTTTCCAGCCAGCTATGGACATGATGCCTGTCGATGACAATCAAACTCCAGATCACGATTGCCGCCACGATCCCATAACCGCCATGGCGCACCAGCTTGGATCGCGCTTTGAGAAATTCTATCAGGTTCACTATCATCCGATCACCGCCTTGACAAACTGCAACATGAAATTGGGGAAAATACCAATCAGCACGGAAATGGTACAGGCAATGAGTATTGGGATGAGCATACTCAAAGGCGCTTCCTTAATGCCGGTAAAAGGTTCAGTCGCCGGTCTCTTGCCGAAAAAGGCGCGATAGGTGATGGGCGCGAAATAGGCGGCATTCAGCATGGTGCTGGTGATGAGGATCAGTAGAATGCCAATCTGGTTCGCCTGTATCGAACCGACCAGCAAATCCCATTTGGTGATGAAACCGGCCACTGGTGGCGCACCGATCATAGATAAGGAAGCGATGGCGAAAGCGGCGAAGGTAAAGGGCATGGTTTTTCCCAAGCCGTCAAGTTCCGAAATAAACTTTTTATGGGCCGCGACATAAATGGCGCCAGCGCAGAAGAACAGGGTGATTTTTGAGAAAGCGTGGTTGACGATATGGATTAATCCGCCCTCAATGCCGTTGGGGGTGAGCAATGCCACACCCATGATGATATAAGAAAGCTGACTGACTGTTGAATAGGCAAGCCGTGATTTGAGGTTATCTTTGCTTAAAGCGATAACCGATGCCATGATAATGGTGAAACCAACAAAATACGCGGTGGGAATACCCAAATTCAAGGCGTCCATCGTGTCGACGCCGAAGACATACAGCATAGTCCTTGTTGTGCAGAACACGCCAACCTTGACGACAGCAACTGCATGAAGCAGCGCGGAAACCGGGGTGGGTGCCACCATCGCTCCGGGGAGCCAATGGTGAAAGGGCATGATGCCATTTTTGGCGAAGCCACACAGACAAAAGATATACAGGAGTGTGACCAGCGCGTGGTTGGCGTCAGCCGGGAAAATACCGGTTTTGATATTGGTCGGGAAATCCAGTGTGCCTGTCAGCACGTAAATGAGAATTAAGGCCGGCAGCAACAGAGCTTTGGCTGTGGTGGTCAGATAGACGATGTATTTCCGCGCTCCGCTGTAGCCTTCCTCATCCTGATGATGGGCGACCAGGGGATAGGTACAAATCGAAACAATTTCATAAAACAGGTACATCGTGAACAGATTATCGGAAAAGGCCACCCCGATAGCGCCGAAAATCGCCAAGGCGAAACAGGCGTTGAAACGGGTTTGCGCGTGCTCATGCAGCGTGCGCATATACCCCATGGAATAATAAACGGCTATCGTCCACAGCGAAGAAGCGACCAAGGCGAAAATCATCGACATGGCGTCGGCGCGCAGTGTGACCGATACGCCCGGCAGGAGTTGAAACATTGTCAACTTCAGGGTTTTTCCAGCCAGAACACTTGGAATCAGCGAACAAACGATAGCTAAAAGAATAACGGAAGCGATCGAAGAAATTGCTTCGCGGCGATTCTCGTTCTTACCGTTGAGCATAACCCCAATGGAGCCGATCAATGGTATCAACAGAGCGAGAAGCAGGGAAGGAGAGCTGACTACTGTACTGGTTTCCATGCGTAACAGTTCCTTATCCGTGAAGTTTCGTCACATCCTGACAATCAATAGTCAGGTAGTAACGATAAACCACAACAATGAGACTCAAGCCTATCGCCGCTTCGGCGGCGGCAATCGCCATAATGAACAGGGTGAATATCTGTCCAGTGGCTGGATCAGGCGACAGAAAGCGGTTGAAAGCCATAAAATTGAGGGCCGCCGAATTGAGAATTATTTCGGCGGAAATCAACATGCCGACAAAATCCCGCCTCGTGATGAAACCGTAAATACCTAGACCGAACAGTACCGCCGCAAGCAGCAAATAAGTGGCCAGGTTGTTGTACAGAGTTAGGATTTCCATCGCTTCCTCCTCCCTTCTATAGTGATAGCCAAGGCGCCGAGTATGGCAATAAGCAGCATCACCGAGACAAGTTCGAACACCATGACGTGGGTGGTTAGCAATTGCCTGCCCACTTCTTGAACGCTGCCATCATTGATTTTGGCGAATGGTATCCAATTAGTGGTCAGCGCCAGCGCGGCAAAACCAAAGGTAACGAGCGCGGCGCAACAAAAACCGATTGGCCCGTATAAAATATTCCTGCTACCCATTTGTTCTTTGTCACCGGGCGCGGTGAGCATAATGGCAAAAGCGATGGTGACGGCGATGGCCCCGACGTAGATCAGTATCTGCATCATAGAGACAAACGGTGAATTGAGGAAAAAATACATCGCCGCGACACCGACGAAACAAACAATCAATCCAGCAAGGGCGCGAACCAGACGTTTCGCGGTAACAGCGACAATCGCCCCGACCAAGGCCGCCGCCAGCATGAGGAGAAAAATTATACCGACCAGTCCATCGGCGCTAAAAAAAGATGGAGTCATTGCCGTTGCTCCTGAAGTCGTTTGAGAAGATCGAAATAATAGTCTTCTTTGCGCGCGCTCGCTAAATTGTATTCCTTCGAGAAGTCGATCGCTCCGAAATTGCAGGCTTCAACACAGCAGCCGCATAACGAACAACGGGTGAAGTCCAGTTTGTAAAGAGTGAGCGTCTTTTTCTTTTCGCCTTCCTTCTTTTCGCCTTCGATGGTGATGCAACCCGATGGGCAGGCCCGCTCGCAGGCCATGCAGAGCACGCATTTCGTGGCGCCACTCTCATCCGGCACCAAATCAATGTGGCCTCGGAAGCGGGGAGCCATGGTCAGCGTCTCGTAGGGATATTCGACCGTGACCACTGGTGAGAAAAATTCCTTGAAGGAAATGCTCATTCCCACGAACAAACTCCACAAGCCTGTGAATATTTCTTGGAAATAGCGAATCATCAAAACACCTTCAGTAGTCCCGCCGTGAATAGGAGGTTAAAAAGTGACAAGGGAATCAGTACCTTCCAAGAAAGATTCAACAGACTGTAAATGGTCGTGCGTGGGAAGGTCCAGCGTATCCAGATGACAGTGGCGATCAGCAGGTAGATTTTAATAATGAACCACCAGACACCAGGAAACAAGCCAAAAGGACAGGCCCAGCCGCCCAGAAACAGCAGAGCTCCCAAACAGGCTCCCACGACGATGTTGGCGTATTCCCCCATGAAGAACAGGCCGAAGCCCATACTGCCATATTCGATATGATAGCCGGCGACCAGTTCACTTTCCGCCTCACCCAGGTCGAAAGGGGCGCGGTTGGTCTCGGCGAGTGAGCAAATGAAGAAAATCAGAAACGAAAACGGCATCAGCAGGTTGTGAGAATTGCCGAAAAGCGGGAAAATGTTCCAATGAAAAATATTGCCGCTCTGCTGCCGGACTATTTCCCGTAAATCGAGACTGCCGCTGATCATTACCACTGTAATCACGGTGATCAGCATGGGAATTTCATAGGCGACCGATTGTGAAATGGCGCGAATGGCCGCCATCATTGAGTATTTATTGTGTGAACTCCAACCGGCAAAGAAGAGCGACATGGTACCCAGGGAGGCAAAAGCCAACACGCAGATTAACCCGATATTGATATTATGGGCGACCAGAATATCGCTGAACGGAATGGTGAAAAAACTCATCACCGACGGGAACATGGCCAGAACCGGCGCGGTGATGAAAAGCGCTTTGTCGGCGCCGCCGGGAATCAGCAACTGTTTGGCCATCAGTTTCAAGCCATCCAGAGGCGGTTGGAGCAGTCCAAAAGGCCCGTTGATATTCGGGCCGGGCCGCCGTTGAATCCGACCGGCGCCACGGCGTTCACACCAGACCAGATAGGCGGCGTTCAGGGCGACGAAAATCACTATGATAATGACTGCCGCAAGGACGTTGAATAGTGTCAGGCTCATAATATCCCCGTAGCTCGGTTAACGGTCGATTTCCGGGACAACCAGATCAAGGCTACCGAAGAAAGCCATGGCGTCCATAATCATCAGGCCACGGCACGCCTCGTCAAAAAGACTCATGTTGGAGTATGACGGCGATCGCAGCTTCAGGCGATACGGATTTTTTGACCCATCACTTACGAGGCGGATACCAAAACTTCCTTTGGAAGTCTCCACCGCCTGATAATAATCGCCAACCGCTGGCTTGATGTTTTTCGGCACTTTCTCCGCCATAACCGGGCCATCAGGCAATTTGTCGAGCCCTTGCTCAATGATCCGCAGCGACTGCTCGATTTCCGCCATTTTCACTTTATACCGCGCCATCGAATCGCCTTCTGTAAAGACTGGCACATCAAAGTCAAATTCGGGATAGACGGAGTAAGGCTCGTTTTTGCGGACATCGTAATTAAGCCCTGAAGCGCGGCAAACCGCGCCAGTGGCGCCGTATTTCCGGCATATCTCCGGTGACAAATAGGCATTGCCTTCGAGACGTTTACGGAAGATGATATTGCCGGTGATCAATCTGTGGTATTTTTTCAACGACTCCCGGCACCTGGGAATGAAAGCGCGGGCGCGGGCGATGAAGGTGTCGTCAATATCGTTGTACAGGCCACCGAAGCGGTAATAGCAGTAGGTCAGGCGGGCGCCGGTAACCGCTTCCAGCATATCGAGAATATACTCCCGATCCTGAAGCATATACATGAGCGGCGAAAAACCGCCCAAGTCCATGACAAACGAGCCGACACCGAACAAGTGGGAGGCAATGCGATTCAGTTCGACCGTGATANNGTGATAGCGCGGATATATTCCGCACGTTCGGGCACCTGAATGCCGCTGGCTTTTTCCACCACCAGCACATGGCCATGACAGTAACCAAGAGCCCCTAGATAATCCAACCGGCTGAGATTCATGAGGAACTGCTGGTAGGTCTTCAGCTCGCCCATCTTTTCGTGCATACGGTGGATGTAGCCGAGAACCGTTTCCGACTCCACAACATATTCACCATCCATCCGCATTTTGATACGCAAGACGCCATGGGTGGCGGGATGCTGTGGCCCAACGTTCAGGACGAAGGTCTCATCAGCGGATAACCGAATCGGCTCAGTCAGGCATTGATATGGCCCGGTCGCGCTTGGAAATCCTGCAATATTGCTCATGCCTTGAAATCCTTCAGTAAGGGATGAAAATCAGCATCTTCCGGCAACAGCAAGGGAACAAGGTGCGGGTGCCCTTCAAACACGATACCAAAAAATTCATGGGTTTCACGCTCGTGCCAATTCGCGCCGTCATAAATCCCACTTATGGTTGGTATTTTGGCATTGTCTCTGGGGACTCTGGTGCGGATCACCACCCGGCACGGTTCAAAACCAAAATGACTGAAATCATAAACAGCTTCCAACTGCTGGTCGGCAATCCAGTCAACTCCGGTTATCGTTTCAAGAAAGAATTTCTGCTGGTCAAGGATGTTCACCGCCGCCAGCAACTGTTCCGGCGCGACCTGCGCATCGACATGGTAGCCATGCACGGCGTAGTCGCATTCAATGACTCCATTTTCTCTCGGCGCCGGTTTGGCTGTTTTTCCAGCCTTCTTGTCCTCAGCGGCTTCTTCCGGTGCTGGCGGCGTCTCGATAACAGGAGCTTCCACGGTTTCAGGAAAGAGCGTCCTCAAGGCGGACAGAATATTTGTTCGGATCATGCGTCACAACCTCTCTATTTGTTGAACACGGCAATTTCCCGCGTCCCGAACAGTCATCTCTTTGTCAACCGGTAATTGCTTCCTTTTCCGGATCCTTCCAGCGCTTCCATCCGGACACCTTGTGCTCTAATTCTATGATGCCTTGCAGCAGTCCTTCCGGTCGCGGTGGGCAGCCGGGCACGTAAACATCCACCGGCAGAAAAACGTCGGCGCCAAGGACGATGTTGTACTGTCCCTCGAAGGCGAACGGCCCGCCGGAAATGGCGCAATTGCCGAGGGCCATAACCCATTTTGGCTCCGGCATCTGATCGTACAGGGTTTTGATCCAGGGTTGCGCTTTTTTGGTGATGGTACCGGCCACGATCATCAGATCAGCCTGCCGGGGCGACGGTCGGAAAACCTCAGCGCCAAGCCGTGACATATCGAAACGGGCGCAACCGGTCGCCATCATCTCAATGGCGCAACAGGCAATGCCAAACGTCACCGGCCAGAAAGAGTTCACCCGGCAAAGATTGAGTACTTGATCAACTACGGCGAATTGAACAATGGAGGAAGGAATTTCTTCCGTTACCATTTGTATATCTTTCGTTTCCATTGGAAAACTCCCTTAATCCACGCATAAACTACGGCTAAGGCCAGGATGCCGACAAACATGACTATTTCGATGAAATCGCGGGCGGAGCCGGCGAAAGTCGGACTGTCGTAAACCAAAGCAACTGGAAAAAGGAAGAGGACGTCAACGTCGAAGGCGAGAAAAATCAGAGCGTAGAGATAGTAGACGACACCGTAGCGAATCCAACTGTCGCCGATCGGATCCATGGCGCATTCGACCGGCGCTTTTGCCTTGCCGACCAGTTGGCGGGTTTTCAGAGGCATTAACAAATAGACGATGGCGATGGGGCCAAGGGCGAAGGCCAGACCACCGAGGAGAAAAGAGGCGATCCAGATGATGGTGTCGCGATAAAGAAAAG
>DOMU01000077.1:13485-21697 GCA_003509305.1 Desulfobulbaceae bacterium
AAGCTGTCAACCACTTTTTTACTGTCAATTTATCAGTTTCCGGATGCCCGGCTTTTTTTGATCCGATTCTGTCGCTTTTATCGGGCAATGCGACGAAATATTTTTTATATTATAAAATAAATAGAGTATTATATTATTGCTCAGCGTATCTGTAATTTGTGCTTTTATATATTCTCCTTAACTTTATTATCCTATTTTATCGCTATGACTATCACGCTAAGGCAGTTAGAGATTTTTATCGCGGTGGCCGAGACGGCCCAGGTTACCAAAGCCAGCAAAAAGCTTTTTATCACGCAGTCGGCAGTCAGCATGGCTTTGGCGGAATTGGAAAATCAGCTTGGCGNNCTTTATGACCGTCATGGTCGCTCGCTGGTGCTGAATGCCCGGGGGCGTTATTTGCTGCCGTTGGCCAAAGAGATCACTGAACAGGTCAATGGCATTGAAAACACCATGACCGAGCGCAACGATACGCTGGAAGGACAGATCGACGTGGTGGCAAGCACCACGCTTGGCAATTATATCCTGCCGTATCTGATCGGAGCTTTCAAACGGGCGCATCCGCGAGTCCATATCAACCTGCTGGTTTATAACACCAGCCAGTGTGAGAGGCTGGTGTTGGAGGGCAGTTCCGATATCGGCTATGTCGAGGGTTTGCCTTCACACAATGAAGCTTTGCAGGTGCGGCCATGGTTTCGTGACGAGCTGGTTATTCTTTGTGGCCCGAATGATCCGTTGGCGCACAAGGATTTTTTTGATGTGAAGAATGATATGCGTGACAAGAAATGGGTTATGCGTGAGAAAGGGTCGGGTACGGCGGCGATCTTTCGTGAGAAATTCAAAAATTATCTTGATGATATCAATATCATCATGGAAATGGGCCACCCGGAAGCGATCAAGCGGGCGGTCGAGTCCGGAGCCGGTATCGCTTGCCTGTCGAGTTTGTGTGTCGCCCGCGAGACCGAACACGGCTGGATTAAAAGCCTCAGGGTGAAAGGGGTGGACATGCGGCGGCAGTTACAGATTGTTTTGCGTAAAGACAAGGATCTGTCACCGTCGCTTATCGAGTTTACTAACCTGTGCAATATCATGTCGGTTTGCACCGAAGAAGAACGTTCCTGCCTGTCGTCGCCATGGCGGCTGCAATCCCTGTTGGCACGACATTCCGTGGGCCGGATACGGCATCCCGGCTAAATCAGTAGAAAACTTTGTTCAGAAAGAGCCCATATGGCGGCGCGGTTGGCCCGGCCAAAGCCCGGTTTTGCGCCGCCAGAATCGCCGCGAAGTCACCCGCGCCAATTTTCTTTTCCTTCACCCACAACAGGGTGCCAACGATGTTGCGCACCATGCCGCGCAGAAAACCGTCGCCGGTCAGTTCAATCGACAACATGTCCTGACCGTGCCGCCGAAGTTTGGCGGCAAAAAGCGTCCGTACCGCGCCACGGCCATCAGTTTTCGCTTTGTTGCGGCTGCCACTGTTTTCAAATGAGCTGAAGTCGTGGGTGCCGATGATGGTATTCAGACAGGATTGCATCCGCTCTTCATCAAGCGCTGCGGGTGTGTGCAGCGCGTAGCGGCGGGAAAAAGGCGGCTGCACCGGAGTTGTTTGCAGATAATAGCGGTAGCGTTTACCTCGGCAGGAGAAACGGGCGTGGAAGCTGTCGCCCATTTCTTTTATGTCCAAAATGCGAATGGCGGGCGGCAGCATTGAGTTCAACGCTTTTTGCAGTTGAGGGCAAGACTGTGAGGAATTGGTGCGAAAATTCGCCGTCATGCCGGTGGCATGTACCCCGGCATCGGTGCGACCGGCGCCATGCAGGGTGACATTTCTCGTGGTGATAATAGACAGACGCGCCTCGATTTCGCCCTGGATGGTCGGAACCGCCGTTTGACGCTGCCAGCCCTGGTAATCGCCGCCGTCATAGGCGATAAGCAGGCCGATATTACGCGCTGCCTCCATGATGGCCGGGCATTAAGGAAAAAATGCCGGCGCCGTCAGGGCGGTTTGTTCCGGGAAGCCGCAGAGCAGGTTCATATTCTGGATCGCCTGACCGGAAGCGCCTTTGACAATATTGTCAATGGCGGTCATGACGATGATCCTGCCGGTATGCCGGTCGAGGGCGAAACCGATGTCACAGTAGTTGCTGCCGCGCACATACTGGGTGGCTGGGATAGTGCCCGGCGCCAGCAGGCGGACAAACCGTTCCTCGCCATACATTGCGGTGTACAGTTCGGCAATTTGCTCGGCGCTGACTTCTTTTTTCAGGCGAGCGTAGATGGTGCTCAGGATGCCGCGCGAAATCGGCAAAAGGTGCGGTGTGAAGGTGATGGTTACGGCCCCACCGTGCAATTGTCCGAGTTCCTGCTCGATCTCCGGGATGTGGCGATGACTGCCACCGACTTTGTAAGGACGAAAACCATCGGCCACCTCACAGTAGAGTGAGGAAATGACGGCGCCACGGCCAGCGCCGGAGGTGCCGGATTTACTGTCGGCGATGATGGTTGTGGCGTCGATGATTCCGGCGCGTAAGAGGGGCGCGAGCCCTAGGATGATCGAGGTCGGGTAGCAGCCAGGGTTGGCGATGAGCCTGGCCTTTTTTATTTCCTCCCGATACAGTTCTGGCAAACCGTAGACGGCTTCGGTCAAATACTCGGCGGCGCTGTGCGGCTCATACCACTGTTCATAGACAGCGGCGTCGCGCAGGCGGAAATCGGCGGACAGGTCAATGAGTTTTCGACCGGCGGCGAGAATTTCCGATGCTACCAGCATGGCGGTTTTATGGGGAACGGCGGTGAAAATAATTTCGGCGCGGCCGCAGATGCTCGCGATGTCTGATTCCTCAAAAGACAGGTCACAGATATCGTGCAGACTCGGAAATACCGTGGCCATCCGTTGACCGGCGTACTGCCGGGAGGTGACCGCCACCAGACGCGCCAAAGGATGGATGGACAGCAAACGGGCCAGTTCGACGCCGGTATAACCCGATGCGCCGATGACCGCGACCGATACTTTTTCCGGGGAAGGCATGATGGCGCTCCTGCTGAAAGCTGAAAATTTCCTGAACAAAAACGGGGAATAGCAGACTGGCTGCTATTCCCCGCTCAAAGATCAATTTGGCGCCAGTCTGAAAAGCCGCCGCCAAAAGAACGACGATACGATTAACGCTTGGAGAACTGAAACTTGGCGCGAGCCGATTTCTGGCCGTATTTCTTGCGCTCCTTGGTGCGTGGGTCGCGGGTGAGAAGACCGGCTTTTTTCAGGGCCTGCCGGTTTTCGCTGTCCACTTCGAGAAGGGCGCGGGAGATACCATGGGCCAAGGCGTCAACCTGGGCGCATTTGCCACCGCCGGAGAGAGTCGCCAGCACATCGTAACGGTCCACATTTTCAGTCAGGGCAAATGGACGGCCTATTTTGTTGATAGTATGAAGATTACCGAAATAACTGGCGGTATCCATGCCATTGACCGTGACTTTGCCGGCACCGGGAATAAGCCAAACCCTGGCGACGGCGCTTTTCCGTTTGCCGGTGGCGTAAAAACGGTTCTGAGCCATACGCTTCACTTCTCCGATTGAATATCCAAAACGATGGGTTGCTGCGCGGCGTGTGGATGCTCGTCGCCAGCGTACACTTTCAATTTTTTGAGCTGCGCCCGGCCCAGCCGGTTTTTCGGCAGCATTCCCTTCACCGCCAGCATGACCAGGTCGGTTGGGTGTTTCACAACCAGCTCTTTGGCCGTTGCCTCTTTCAGGCCACCCATGTAGCCGGTATGACGGTAGTATTTCTTGTCCGACCATTTGTTTCCGGTCAGGCGGACTTTGTCGGCATTGGTGACAATCACGAAATCGCCGTTGTCGATGAAGGTGGAAAAGGTCGGTTTGTGCTTGCCGCGCAAACGGCTGGCGATTTCCGAAGCTACCCGGCCCAGCACCTTGTCTTTGGCGTCAACGATATACCACTTTTTTTCAATTGACTTGACCGGCGCCAAATATGTCTTTACGCAGGTTTCCATATTCTGAACCTCTGATTGCCTTCTGAAAAAAGAAGGGTTCAGGCGGCGCTGAACCCTTTCATGTAATCTCTGGAGCGGGAAACGAGATTCGAACTCGCGACTTCAACCTTGGCAAGGTTGCACTCTACCACTGAGTTATTCCCGCATATAAGACTTTATGGCTTGTTTTGAAGCGGGAGTCTTTATACCGGCCCAGTATCCGGGTGTCAACAGAAAATGCGGCGGGGGCAGCGTTTTTTCGGCGGCGGCGATAAAATACGGGATAGCCGCGCCGCTATCGGGTAGTATATAAAGATTCCATTGTAAAGATTTCATTGCCATTTGGCGTAAGACTTTTACCAACCGCTTCATTATGACAGTCGATTCCTTACGTCCTCGTCAGGCCGCCATCCGGCGGACGACCGCTGAAACCGATATTTCGCTCGAGTTGCTTCTCGATGGCCAGGGCCGCCATGAAATCGCCAGCGGCGTCCCCTTTCTCGACCATATGCTGACACTGTTCGCCGTCCATGGCTTTTTCGACCTCAGCCTGCAAGCCAAAGGCGACGTTGAGGTGGATGACCATCATACTGTCGAAGATATTGGCATCTGTCTGGGACAGGCGTTCGCCAAAGCCTTGGGAGATAAAGGCGGCATCGAGCGTTACGCCTGTATTTATGTGCCGATGGATGAAACCCTGGCCCGTGTGGTTGTTGATGTCTCAAACCGGCCTTTTCTCCACTGGCAGGTCGCCATTCCTGACCAGAAAGTCGGCAATTTCGACACTGCGCTGGCTAAAGAATTTACGCGTGCCTTCAGCCAGCATGGCGGCTTCACCCTGCACGTCGATCTGCTGCATGGCGACAACAGCCACCATATCGTTGAGGCGGTGTTCAAAGCCCTGGGCCGTTGTTTGCGCCAGGCCACTCGCCCTCTCGCTTCCGGCGCCATGCTTTCTTCCAAAGGTTCGCTGTAATCATATGCTGGAGAACGCCGCGCCGCGGCTCTTAACCCCGGCCTTGCCGTCAGAGATCAACCGTAAGATTGGCCAGGCGCTGCATGATTATCGTATGATCAAAGCGGGCGACCGGCTGCTGATTGCGGTTTCCGGCGGCATAGATTCTTTGGTTCTGGCGACGGTCTTATCCTGGTGGCGGCGCAAGGCGCCGGTGCATTTCGATTTGGCCGCCATCACCATTGACCGTGGCTATTGGCGGCGGCATCCCGGCGTTGCTGACCCGGCGCTTGCCATCGGTGAGCAATTACGCTTCTGGGGCTTGACCCTGCGCCGGGAAGTGTCTTGGGGTGAATCCGGTGCGGCCTCATCCTGTTTCCATTGCGCCCGCGACCGCCGCAGCCAGCTTTTTGCCATCGCCCGCGACGAAGGCTACACGGCGATTTGCTTTGGCCATCACCGCGACGACCTGATCGACACCTTTTTTCTCAATCTCCTCTATGGCGGCAGTATCTCGACGATGAAGCCGAAGCAGGTTTTATTTGACGGGCGGCTGAAGCTGCTCCGGCCCCTCGCCTATATAAATAAGGATGAGGTGCGGGCGATTGGCGAGCTGTGGCGCCTCGAACCACAGCCGAATTATTGCCCGCATGCCCGTGATAGCCGCCGCGAGACGACGCGCGAGATCGTCACCGCCATTGAGCATTTTCAGCCGGATGCCAGGAGGGCGGTATTCGCGGCCCTGAAAAATGTCCGTGCCGATTATCTGCCGTAAAGACCAGTGCCACACCATGCCGATAGTTCGATTGTGTAGTTCACCAATCCTGAGCGGGGAGTACGATGGTGTTGCGCTGTCCGGCTTGCGCCTGGGCGTACATCGCACGGGACAAGGCTTCAAACTGACGGGTAAGCCGCTGCGGATTGAACAGTCTTGAGCCGGGCAAAAGCCGCGCCAGTTTATCGCGCAAGACGTGACGCCGCGCGGTATCACGCGCCAAGGTAATGGCCAGTTGCACATAATCGTTGCGGTTCGTGGTGATCAGCTCTGGCAAACCGATGGTATGCAACAGGCTTGCGGCCATGCGGCTGCAAAAGGTTTCGCCCATTCTTGTGATCAGGGGGATACCGGCGCGCAGGGTGTCGCTGGCCGTGGCGCCGGAGTTGTAAGGAAAGGTGTCGAGGGCGAGGTCCGCCAATGCCAGGCGGGCATGATGTTCGGCAAGATTTTTGCGCTCCGCGAAAAACAGCCGCTCAGGATCGACGCCACGCCCGGCGGTTTCTTTCCGCAGATTTCGCTCCACCAGTGGCCGCGATGCCGGAGCCAGCCACAACACGGCCTCGGGGACGGCTTGCAGGATGTGGCACCAGTCATCCCAAAGCTGCGGAGTGAGCTTGAATATCTGGTTGAAGCTGCAGAGTACGGTTGTACTTTCGGGCAGTCCCTCGTCGGAGCGCGATGGCGCGGGAAGCAAGATATCACGCGCACGGTTGGGCTGAAAGCATTCAGGCATCAATGCCAGTGCCTCGCTGAAATTAGTGGCCGTTTCGGGTGGTGTGACGATGGCGTCGCCGATGATATAATCGGCTATGCTGGGTTCGCCCATTGAACCAACGTAGCCAATCCATGAGGCGATTACTGGCGCCGGGCGCAACGCGTTGATACCGGAACGGGAATGGGTCGTATAACCGGTGAGATCAGTCAGAACAGCGATGTCGTCGTCGCGAATGCGTCTTGCCGCTTCATCATCGTCCATGTCGTTGATGATGATGAAATGATCGGCCAGTTCCCGTAGCGCAATCTGCTCCTGATCGTTTGTCTGGGGACCGTAGGAGTAGAGAAAAACCTCAAACTGTTCGCGGTCATGGGCGGCAATGACATCGGTGATCAAATGGGCAACCGGATGGTTGCGGAAATCCGCCGAAATGTAGCCGAGCCGCATCCTTCCGCTGATAGGTGGCGCTGGCAGGGAAACAAGAGGGGGCTGAGCCAGTTGCGTTCCCCAGGTTACTTTGGCAAAACGTTGCGCGACAAGCAACTGTGTCTTGGCATCGACTTCGGGCAATGCGAGCAGACACATGGGTTGCAATCCGCTATTCTCATCAGCAGCCAGGGCGGGCAACAGGGCCTCGGTCGGTGGCGTTCCCCCCGCATCCCAATCAGCCATGTCACGCCGTAGTTTGAGGGCATTTCCCACAACTTTCGCATTTTGCGGATAAAAAGTCACCGCCCGTCGGTAACAGGCCAGGGCTTGCTCTGTTTGTTCGGTCTTTTCCAGCAGTTCCGCCAGATTGATCAGTGTCCCTAGATGGCGCTGGTCATAGGATAAGGCGCGGCGGTAATTCTTTTCGGCCCCGGTGTAATCTTTGATATCCTTTAGCGCCAATCCAAGATTGGAATAGGCGATGGCATAGTCGGGTCTGGCGGCGATGGCTTGCCGATAGCATTCGAGGCTCTCTTGCCGGCGCGCCTGATGATGGCTTGCCCGCAGGATATTACCCAGGTTATTCCAGGCTTGCGCTTGGTTTTGGTCAAGCGCCACCGCGCGGCGATAAGATTTTTCCGCGTCCATTGGGCGGTGCATTTCGGTGAGGGTCAGGCCGAGATTGGTATGGACCTCCGCTCCGGCGCCTGCGGCGATGGCTTCGTTCAGGTAACGCTCGGAAGTGTTGTAATCCTTGATCATGAAAGAAATTACACCGGCCAGGGAAAGGGCGTTCGGATTATGCGGCGCCATCGGCAGAAGCTTTTTGCGACACAATTCCAGAGCCGCGTCGTATTGTCGCTTTCGGTAAAGCTCCACGGCCTGCGCGAAAATGGTTCCGAAAGAATTGCTGGCTTCCGCTTTGGAAGCGTACCGTGCGGGTACAGGACGGCGTGAACGTTTCATTTTATAAAGCCTCGAATCCTTATCTGTTATCAGGGAAAATCATCTGAGCAGATCTTTATAGAAGAATTTATATGCGGAATATCATAATGTTACATCATTACTCCTGCCTTCAGGGACAACGAGTAGAAGGATTATAACGCTTGATTAAATACAAAAGGAACAATAAGTGGACAAGCTCTTTATTATCTTGGGTTGTTAAAAAGGCGGACAGCAGAAATAAAGTACATAAAGTCAATATATTAATTGTTTGGCTTATGAGACTGCAAGTCTGGACAGATGATTTGCTTCTTATACAATGTGCAGAAAGTAGTTGACGAGGTTGAGAAGATTGAGTAAAAGGGCTGGCTCGCGCGGCGCTTGGCCGTTGAGTGTTTGGAGAAGAG
>DOMU01000099.1:0-567 GCA_003509305.1 Desulfobulbaceae bacterium
GGCCAGCGCGTGGCCCGTCGCGCCCTTTCAGTGAGACGCCAGCTCCGGCGGCGACCGGCGATGAAGGACGTTCCCGTGGCAAAGGCAAAGGAAAGCGCGGCTCGACTGACGACACGCAAGAGCGCCGTTCCGCCGGTAAAGGGGGCCAGAGAAAAGGCGCCCCGGGCGGTAAATTCAATTTGTTTAACGANNAGAGCAGCGCGGCAAGCGCGGTGGCAAAAAGCTGAGGCGCCGCCAGGAGGAAAAAACTCCGGTTACCGCCGAAATGAAGGCGTCGAAACGCAAGGTGCGGGTCTTTGGCGCAATCACAGTCGGGACTTTGGCTGCTGAAATGTCGGTCAAGGCCAGCGAGGTCATTGCCAAACTGATGAAACTGGGAGTGATGGCCACGGTCAACCAGGCGATTGATCTCGATACCGCGACGCTGATTGCAAGCGATTTCGGCTATGAGATCGAGGAGGGCATCACTGAAGAGCGTGGCATCGAGCTGTTTGAAGAGGCGGAAACCGGCGGTGAGCGTTTGCCCCGGCCACCGGTGGTCACGGTCATGGGCCATGTCGATCACGG
>DOMU01000099.1:582-7964 GCA_003509305.1 Desulfobulbaceae bacterium
ATTACCCAGCATATCGGCGCTTACCTCGTCCGCTCGAAAGCGGGCGACGTCACCTTCATCGACACCCCCGGTCACGCCGCTTTTACGGAAATGCGTTCGCGCGGCGCCCAGATCACCGATCTGGTCATCCTTGTCGTTGCCGCCGACGATGGCGTTAAAGAACAGACCAAGGAAGCTATCAATCACGCCCAGGCCGCCGGCGTCGAAATTCTCGTTGCCATCAACAAGATTGACAAACCGGGTGCCGACATTGACCGCGTCAAGCGGGAATTGTCCGATTTCGGCCTGATGCCGGAAGAGTGGGGTGGCAAGACCATTTACTGCGAGACTTCGGCCAAACAGCGCCAAGGCATTGACGAGTTGATGGGTGCCATCCAGTTGGTGGCCGAGATGAAAGAATTGAAGGCTGATCCGAAAAGAAAGGCCAAGGGCCGGGTCATTGAGGCCAGGCTCGACAAAGGACGCGGCGCCGTGGCCACGGTCATCGTCGAGGAGGGTACACTGAAGAATGGCGAACACCTGGTTGTCGGCCAGCACAGTGGAAAGGTGCGGGCGATGTTCGACCACAAGGGCCGCAAACTGAAGTCCGCCGGGCCGTCGATTCCGGTCGAGATTCAGGGTTTATCCGGTGTCCCTTCAGCGGGTGACGAATTTCTCGTCGTCACCGATGAAAAGATGGCAAAAAGCGTCAGCCAGGCCAGGTCGATGAAGGCTCGTGAGGTTGAACTGGGGGCGAGCAGCAAGATTTCCCTCGACAAACTTTTCGACCGCATGAACGAGGGCGAAGTCCAGGAACTGCGGCTGATCATCCGCGCCGACGTGCAGGGCACGCTTGAAGCCTTTGCCAAGGCGGCGCAGGAACTCTCGACCAAGGATATCAAGGTGCGGGTGCTGCATGAGGGTACTGGCACGATCAGCGATTCCGATATCCTTTTAGCTTCCGCCTCCGACGCCATCGTCCTTGGTTTCAACGTCAGGCCGACGGTCAAGGTGAAGGAATTGGCGGCGAAAGAAAATGTCGATGTCCGTTCCTACGACGTCATCTATCATGCTTTGGATGACATCAAGAAGGCCATGATCGGTATGCTCGAGCCGACGTTTACCGAGGATGTGATTGGCCTGGCCGAGGTACGCAACACCTTTAGCGTACCGAAAGTTGGCACCATCGCTGGATGTTTCGTCCAGAATGGTAAAGTCGTCCGCAATGCCAGGGTGCGGGTGCTGCGCGAGGGTGTGGTTGTTTATACGGGTAAAATCAGTTCTTTGAAACGTTTCAAGGATGACGCCAAAGAAGTACTGGCCGGCTATGAGTGCGGCATCGGCGTCGAAAACTACAACGACATCAAAATCNNCTCCCTCAAGCGCATGAAGGACGATGCGCGTGAGGTTTTGAGCGGCTACGAATGCGGTATCGGTTTTGAAAACTACAACGACATCAAAATCGGCGACCATTTCGAAGCCTTTTTGATGCAGGAAGTGGAAGCGACTTTGGAATGACGATGAGTGGTGTCAAGCAGACTGCCCAGTCCCTCGGTCTGGGCAGAAAAACCAACAAACGTCCGGCTCGCGTCGCCGACGCTATCATGCGGGAACTGGCGACCTTGCTTTTGCAAGACAGCCGTGACCCACTGCTGCATGAAGTCTGCATCACCCGTGTCGAAGTAACCGACGATTTGCAGCTCGCCAAAGTCTATTTCACCAGTCTCGCTGGGGCGGAAGCGGCGCCGCGGCTGACCAAAGCCCTGCGTCACGCCGGTGGCTACATGCGTGGTCATTTGGCGCGGGCTCTCAATATGCGTTTTACACCGGACTTGCAATTCCGGTATGATTCGGCAGCGGAAGAGGTTGAACGGCTGGAACGGATCTTTCAGGACATAGACGCGGAGAGGAAAGATGATGGAAGCGATTCCTGAGGCAATTCTCGATACCATTCGCCGGGCCGAGAAGATGGTGCTGCTGACCCATGTCCATCCCGACGGCGACGCCCTGGGGTCGGCGCTGGCCCTGCGGGACATCCTTGAGGGCCTCGGCAAAAAAACGCTGGTTTTTTTCGAAGAGCCGATTTCCTTCCTTTATACTTTCATGCCGGGCAGCGACCGGGTTTGTATCAATTTTGAGGAAGTGAAGCAATTCGCCGCCGGTGGCGCCGCCGATTCCGTGCTGCTGATCGCTCTCGACGTCGGCGATAAAAATCGGCTGGGCAGGTACCGCGAAGAATTGACGGCTTTGGCGCCGCTTTTGGTCATCGACCACCATTTGTCGTATGACGTGTTCGGCGATTATTCTCTGCTCGAGGTCGGCATTTCCTCGACCGCTGAGATGGTCTATGAGCTGGCTCTTGCCTTGCGAGCGACTGTCACCTTGCCCGCCGCGAAAAATTTGTTCGCGGCGATTTCAAGCGACACCGGTTCCTTCCGCTATGATTCAACCGGGCCGCGCACTATGCGCATCGCCGCCGACCTGTTGGAGTTGGGCGTCCGCCCCGACGAAATCAGTTCAGCTTTGTATGATAATTCGAGCTTATCGCGTTTGCGGCTGCTGAAAGAAGTGCTCGATACCCTGCAACTGCACGCTGAAGGCCGTGTCGCCGTGGTGCATGTGGAAGGTGATATGTTCAGGCGTGTCCGCGCCGAGATGGATGATGCCGAAGGTTTTGTCGAATATCCACGCTCGTTGCGCAAGGTCGAGGTCGCGATCTTTCTGAAAGAAAAGAAAGACGGCCAGATCGGTGTCAGCCTGCGCTCAAAAGGGAATTTCGATGTCTCGGAAGTGGCGCGAATGTTTGGCGGCGGCGGCCACCGCAAGGCCGCCGGTTGCCGCTTCCACGACGAAGACTTGTCTTCGGTGCGTGGCAAAATACTGGCGGCGGTCAATGCCCGTCTTGCCACCGGCGCCTGAGTGTCACCTGATTCTCCGCCAGGCGGGGTGTTCCTGCTCGACAAACCCTGTGGCCCGACCTCATTCTGGGTCGTGCGCCAGGTCAGGCGCTTGCTGTCGATAAAAAAGGTTGGCCACGCCGGCACCTTGGACCCCTTTGCTTCTGGCCTGCTGATTGTCTGCGCCGGACGGGCCGCCACCCGCGTCATTGACACGCTGATGGCTGGCGAAAAAGAATATCTGGCCACGCTTTGCCTGGGCGTTCGCACCACAACCGGCGATCCGGAAGGGGAAATCACTCTGCGGCGGCGGGTGGTGCCGTTTTCGGACGCCGAGCTTGAAGCGGCATTTGACCGCTTCCGTGGCGAATACTGGCAGACGCCGCCGATGTATTCGGCCTTGAAGCATCAGGGCAAACCACTGTACACCTACGCCCGGAAAGGAATTGTCATCGACAAACCGCCGCGCCGGGTTTTCATTTCGTCCCTGGTCAGGGAAGGTCTGCGTTTTGCCGCGGACGGCACCGCTTCCCTCATGATCCGCGTCCGCTCAAGCAAAGGTACCTATATCCGTAAACTGGCCGAGGATGTTGGCGAGGCTTTGGGTTGCGGCGCCTATCNNATTGAGCGGCCCGTTTTCGGTCGAGCGGGCGGTGGCGGTCGATGTATTGCGGCAAGAAGACGGTCTTGCTCATCTGGAATCGGCGAGGGTTTCCGAGGCCTGTATCGCCTCTTTCTTGCAACAACAGGCGCTTCCGGTTACAGTGGCGGGCGTTTGAACATTCGTATGAAGATGGCGCTGTGCTCCACGCGGTTTGACGCCAGCCGGGGAGATGGCGCTTTGGTTATCAATCAGGGCATTTCGCCCAAACGGGAAACACATGTTTCAGGAGGCGTATTGTGGCGCAGACGGTAGTAAGAAAAAATGAAATCATCGAGAAGTTCAAAACTCATCCCACCGATACCGGTTCGACGGGGGTGCAAATTGCCCTCCTGACCGACCGGATTCAGTATCTGACCGAGCATTTCAAGGTACATGCCAAAGATCATCATTCCCGCCGCGGTCTGTTGAAACTGGTTGGGCAAAGGCGGCGGCTACTCGACTATCTGCGGAAGACCAACCTTGCCGCCTACCGCGATCTGATCCAGGAACTGGGGATTCGCAAGTAGACGCCGATGGTTTTATCATCTGGCTGATGATGTTTGTGCGGGCTGTCACCGCGTCCAGCGGCGACAGCCTGTCTTTTTTTGCAGGAACCCAAAAAAACGCCGCGAAAGCATGGCGGCGTCTCATTCGGAGAATTTATGTTCACACAAGTTGAAGCTGAAATCGATGGCAAAAAAATCTCGATCGAAACCGGTAAACTCGCCAAACAGGCGTCCGGTTCGGTGGTCGTGCGCTGCGGTGGTACCGTGCTGCTGGTGACGGTGGTCGCCGACGCCCATCCGCGCGAAGGTATCGATTTCTTCCCGCTGACCATTGAATATCAGGAAAAACTGGCCTCGGTGGGCCGTATTCCCGGCAACTATTTCCGCCGCGAGATTGGCCGTCCCAGTGACCACGAAGTCTTGACCTGCCGAATCATCGACCGCCCTCTGCGTCCGTTGTTTCCGGATGGTTATCGCGCTGAAACTCAGGTCATCGCGACCGTGCTGTCGGCGGATCAGCTTCATCAGCCGGATGTGCTGGCGCTTTGCGGCGCCTCCTGCGCCTTGTCTTTATCCGACATTCCGTTTTCCGGCCCGGTTGCCGGTGGCCGTGTCGGCTACATCGACGGCAAATATGTGCTGAATCCCGATCGGCAGGAAATGAAAAAATCGTCAATGGATTTAATCGTCGCCTGTACGCAAAGCGCTGTGGTCATGGTCGAGGGCCGCGCCGACGAGCTGACCGAAACGGAAGTTTTGAATGGCATTTTTTACGCCTTCGACAATTTGCAGCCGCTGATCAGACTTCAGGAGGATTTACGGGCGGAGCTGGGTAAGAAAAAGCGCGAAGTCACCGTGCCTCGTGTGGACGAGGCGCTTTTGGCCAGAGTGCGTGAGCTGGCCGAGGCCGGAATCCGCGAGGTTATCACTACGAGCGACAAGCAGGAGCGCTATGCCCGCTCGGCTAAGGTACAGGAACAGGTGCTGGCGCAACTCGATCCGGAAAATCAGCGCAGGGGCGAAATCGCCCAGCTTTTCTCGGCCTATAAAAAAGAAATGATGCGGGCGATGATCACGCGGGAGGGTAAGCGCATCGACGGCCGCGCCTTCACCGATGTCCGCCCGATTTCCTGTGAAGTGCAGTACCTGCCGATGACGCACGGCTCGGCGCTCTTTACGCGTGGCGAAACCCAGGCGCTGGTCACGGCCACTTTGGGCAGCGAGCGCGATCAGCAGCGGGTGGAAACCCTGTACGGCGAAGAGAGTCACCGCTTTATGCTGCATTACAATTTTCCGCCTTATTGCGTTGGTGAGGTCCGGCCTCTGCGCGGGCCGTCGCGGCGCGATATTGGCCATGGCAATCTGGCCATGCGTGGCCTGTCGGTGGTTTTGCCGGCGGAGGCCGATTTCCCCTATTCCGTCCGTGTTGTTTCCGAGGTGCTTGAATCAAACGGCTCGTCGTCGATGGCCACGGTCTGTGGCGGCAGCATGGCGCTGATGGATGCCGGTGTGCCGATCAAAAATCCCGTCTCCGGCATCGCCATGGGCTTGATTAAGGAAGATGACAAGGTGGTGATCCTGTCGGATATTTTGGGTGATGAAGACCATCTCGGCGACATGGATTTCAAAGTGGTTGGCACGCGAGACGGCGTCACCTCGCTGCAAATGGACATCAAGATCGACGGTGTTGACCGGGAAATCATGGGCCGCGCTCTTGAGCAGGCCAAGGCCGGACGGATGCATATTCTCGGCGAGATGGCCAAAGGGATCGGCCAGGCTCGTGAGGAAGTCTCGGAGAACGCGCCGAAATATTTTGTCCACAAGATAAATCCCGACAAGATTCGCGACCTGATCGGCCCCGGCGGCAAAGTGATTAAAGAACTGTCGGCGGAATACGATGCCAAGATCGAGGTCGATGATTCCGGACTGGTCAAGATGTTTGCCCTGAACGGCGCCTTGGCCGAAGCCCTGGTCAACCGCGTCAAAGAGATCACCGCCGAGGTCGAGATCGGCGCCGTTTACACGGGTGTGGTGAAGACCATCAAGGATTTCGGCGCCTTTGTTGAAATTCTGCCCGGTACCGACGGCCTGGTGCATATCTCGGAACTCGATACCAAGCGGGTCGGCAAGGTCAGCGATATCGTCAAGGAAGGCGATCCCATCGAGGTTAAGGTGCTGGATGTCGATAACCGGGGCCGTATCCGCCTCAGCCGCAAGGCGTTGATGGAATAGCATGGAACCAATCCGTTTTCTCTGGCTGCGCGACGAACCGCCGCTGCCGCCGCCGGCGTATCAAAGCGAAGGTGCCTCCGGTCTTGATCTGGCCTCGGCGGAAGAAGCGCTGCTCGCGCCTGGCGAAATTCGCCTGCTCTCGAGCGGTTACGCGGTGGCGATTCCGGCGGGCTATGAAATTCAGGTCCGCCCGCGCAGTGGCCTGGCCATTCGCCATGGTATTACCCTGATCAACAGCCCCGGCACCATCGACAGCGACTACCGCGGCGAAATCATGATCGGCCTGGTCAACTTCGGTCAGGCGCCCTATACGGTCGCCCGTGGCGAGCGGGTCTGCCAGTTGGTGGTGATGCCGGTGGCGCGAGCCACCGTCGAAGTGGTGACGATGCTTGAAGCGACCACGCGTGGCGCCGGCGGCTTCGGTCACACCGGCAGATTCTGATGCGCTTTGCCGTCCTCGGCAGTGGCAGCAAGGGCAACTGCCTGTATGTTGAAAGCGGCGGTACGGCGATTTTGATTGATGCTGGTTTTACCGGTAAGGAAATCACGCGCCGCCTGGCCCTTATCGATCGCCGGCCGGAGCAACTGGCGGCGATATTTCTCACGCATGAGCATAGTGATCATGTTGTTGGCGCCGGCGTCCTGTCGCGGCGATTGGCCATCCCGGTCTATGCCAATGGCGGCACCGCCTTAAGTGGCGAGGCGAAAATGGGGCGGCTGCACGCCTGGCGGGAATTCGCCAGCGGTGACCGCCTTGAGATCGGAGACCTCAACCTGCATTCCTTTACCATTTCCCACGATGCCAGTGACCCGGTTGGTTTTGTTATCAGCGACGGTGTCTGTCGGCTTGCCTCATGCACCGACACGGGATATGCCACCAATCTCATTTGCACTCGTCTCGCCGGCTGCCAGGCGCTGGTGCTCGAATTTAACCACGACCCGGATATGCTGAAAAACGGCCCCTATCCGCTCGACCTGCAACAGCGGATCCGTTCACGGCGTGGCCATCTGGCCAACGCCCAAGCGGCGGAACTCTTGCGCGGGCTTCTCCACGATGGTTTGCGCCAGGTGGTTTCGGCGCATCTCAGCGAGACCAACAACGCGCCGTCCCTGGCGCTGGCGGCG